>JASHTO010000528.1 GCA_030040515.1 Terriglobia bacterium | reverse complement strand
TCAGGCGGTGAGCAGCGGCGTGGATTATCACGCGGAATTTCGCACGCTGGAGGGGGGCGAAGACCGGTGGTGGCTGGGGCGCGGCACGGTGATTCGCGACACCCACGGCCAGCCGACCTCCATCGCGGGAATCAACATCAACATCACCGCCCAAAAACGCGCGGAAGAGGAGCGGGTGGTTCTGCTCAAGCACGCGGAGAATGCGCGGCGCGAGGCGGAACGCGCCAACCGCCTGAAGGATGAATTCCTGGCCCTCCTTTCGCATGAGCTGCGCACTCCGCTGAATGCCATCACCGGCTGGGGCCAGATGTTGCAGGGGGGCGGGCTGGACCAGCAGACCCAGGCCAAGGCCATCGATACGATCAACCGCAACGCCCTGCTCCAGGCGCAGTTGATTTCCGACCTTCTGGACGTCTCCCGCATCGTGAGCGGCAAGTTGCGCCTGGACCCCAAACCTTTGGACCTGCGCTCGGTGGTGAAAGCCGCGCTGGATTCCGCCCGTCCCGCTGCCGAAGCCCGAGAGATTCAAATCGATTTGTCCGTGCCGTTTGAAAGCTGCGCGGTGCTGGGCGATGGTGTGCGGCTTCAACAGGTCTTGTGGAACATCCTTTCCAACGCCACACGATATGCGCCCCGGAAGGGGCACATCCAGATTGCCGTGGAGAAAATGGGGTCGCACGTGGGCATTACCGTGCAGGACGATGGCCCCGGCATTCCCGCGGAATTCCTGCCTCACATCTTCGAACCGTTTCGCCAGGCGGACCCCGGCGGTCGGCAGGCGAACCAAGGATTGGGATTGGGCCTAGCGATCGTCAGCAATCTGGTAGAAGCCCACGGCGGCCACGTTCAGGCGGTGAATCGCGAGGATGGGCCGGGAGCAATCTTCAAAGTCATCCTGCCCCTTTCCGCGGGCTCGCCCGAACTTTCCGCTACCCAACGCAATCCTTCGGCGGGATTTGCCAAGGACACGAATTGGCTGCAATCCGCACCCTCGTTGCGCGACATTCGGGTGCTGGTGGTGGATGATGAGGCCGATGCGCGAGAGGTGGCCGCACTGGTGATGGAGCGCTGCGGCGCCCAGGTGCGAATCGCCGCCTCCGCGATGGAGGCTCTGGAGATGCTGACCGAGGAGCTGCCCGACGTGATGGCGGCGGATATCGAAATGCCCGTCGAGGACGGATACGGCTTGATCCGGCGGATCAGGGCGCTGCCGCCGGAAAGGGGGGGCCGCATCCCCGTGATCGCGCTTACCGCGCGGGCCAGCGCGCAGGATCGCAGCAAGCTTCTGTACGCGGGCTTTTCACGCCATGTGCCAAAGCCACTGATCCCCCTTGAGCTGGTGACCACCGTGGCGGCCCTCGCTGCACAGCGCTCTCCCTCAACTGCGGCTGGTCAGGAGGGTTTGGTCCAGGAAAAAGGGCAGATTCATGAGAATGAAGACGAACGAAAAGCACAGGAGGGCAAATCGGAAGCTAGTGTGATGGAAATTGAAAAAAACCCCTCGCCTCCGCGGCGAGCAAAGCGTGGGCACCTCCACTCGTCCGTCAACTGACGGACTGATGATTACACCAGTTGCGAGTCGCCCTCTCTCCAAGGGAGAGGGAAGGGTGATTTCTTGATGTCAGTGGCCAGATGCCTGGGATGGGGGGAGGAAATCGGTTTTATCGGCATGGGAAAGTGAAGGCAGAGGATGAGGATCCAGAATAAACACATTTTGATTGTGGATGACTTCAAAGACGACCGGGAGATGTACAGTCACTATCTCAAGCGAGTCGGGTTTGAGGTGAGCCTGGCGAGCGACGGACAGGAAGCGCTGGAAAAAGCCTTCCAGACCACTCCGGACCTGATCCTGATGGACCTCTGGTTGCCGCAAATCGCCGGCTGGGAAGCCATCCGCCAACTGCGCGCGGATGAAAAGACCCATAAAATTCCCATTGTCGTCCTGACGGCCCGCGCCTTCGTCTCCGCCGTGGCCGTGGGCTGCGAAGGATGCCTCATCAAGCCCTGCCGCCCGGAGGATTTGCTGGTGGAAGTCATGCGCGTTTTGGATTTGGGAGAGAAAGGAAACGCCACCGGCGCTCAAGGCGGAAGCCCCGCGAAAAAGGTCGTTTGATAAACCGTTCGCTCGGACCTCGAAATTCCCACCACCACAGATTGACGCGTAGGGGCGGTCCTCAGCCCTGCGGCCCAAAGCCTCCTGGCCCGGGCGTCTTGCCCGTGCTACGGTTGGCGGTCAGGGTTGTTTCTTCCCTGCCTCAGCAATAATGGCTCGGGCCCAGGAGTGGGATGGCAACTACAGTGGGCGCCGCGTGTCAGGTGGGAGCGACGGACCGGGGTTAGGATGGGCAAAAGGACTTCGGCTCAGGGCTTCCTTACGAGCGCGAACGTCGGTGAAGGCTGCGTTGACGATTGATCTCAGCCCATCGTGGGAGAATGGAGGAGCAACAAAACTAAACGCGCCGCGTTCGATGGTGGCCACGTAAAGCTCAATATCCTGCTTGGAACCCACAACGATGACGTTGGCAGCGGGATCGACGCTCCAAGCCAGGCCGATGATTCTGGATGACGACCTGGTCCAGACAGGAAAATCGACGAAGATTAAGGCCGGCTTATAGAGGGCCATCAGATCCAGAGCCTCGCCCCCGCTATTGGTGCTCCAGACTGCCACGGACAACTCCTTGAGCAAAGACGCCACCAACCCTAAAGGCTCCGGGAGATCGTGGATGAGCAATGCGCACTCATGATCGGCCATTTGGCACCTTCTGCAAGAACCCCTTGTTAAACTTTTTCGGTCGCCGCCCACGAACCCAAGAACCGGGCTGTGGCTGGAATGAATCCCGGCTTCTCGCCATTGAGCGGAAGTCGCTTCGACGCCGGCACACGCCACAACTACCAGCTTATGCGCAGCCCAAGAGTTCGTTCAATCGGGTGAATTCCTGATTCCTGTGTCAGGTGAATAAGGGGCTCTCCCCCTTCATCCTGAAAGGCTCAAAAGGTGTTTCTACAGACCGGGCCCACCGAGGCGCCGCAGGACCGGAGGTTTGCTCGAAAATCGAGCCTCCGCTCGCAGGCGGCGAATGTGAGTCCTTACGCCGCCGCGGCGCGCGCCGCAGCTTGCCTGCGCCGGCGTGTGTCCAGCTCCGCTGATTTCACCAGAAAGGACAACGGCTCGTGTTCAAAGGGTGGTGCAATGCAATCAAATGCCCCCCGATCAATCATCGAAACAGATTCAGGGGTTTTGGGATTAGCTCCCACCACCAGGTTTACGGGCACGCCGTCCGCCTCCGCGATGTTCAGCAGGCTCAACCACGATCCATCTGCCAGAGCGCTTTCCGCAAAAATGACGTGGGGTTTGCACTGCGCAATCAGTTCCTGAGCTTCTTTACAGGAGCTCACGCTGTAAGTTTCAACGCACAACTCCCACAGGATGCGCTTCAAATGGTTGAAGGGCTCGGGACGCTCGTGTACCAGGAGCGCGAAAAGATGATCCATCATTTTTCCCCCCGGTTCAGTTTCTTCCTTCCACACACGCGCACCGGCTGGTGAGCAGTTGCCGGACTCGCTGGCGGGCCTTGTGCAACTGAGATTTTGAGGTTCCGACCGCGCACCCGGTCAGTTCAGCGATTTCTTCGTGCGTGAATTGCTCGCCGTCGTGCAGAAAGAGAGCCTTTCGGAAACCGCGCGGCACTTTGTTGAGTGCCCGGTCCAGGTCCGCCCGCAGGATTGAAGATGCCAGCGCCCGGTCCCAGGCCTGGATTTCATGACGAGGCCGGGCGGCGGTCTGGTCGGTCTCGGAAATTTCATCAAGTGAGATTTGCACGGGAATCTTTCTGCGCATCCGCATCAGGGCAATGTTGGTGGTCAAACGGTATAGCCAGGTGGTGAAAGCGGATTCCCCCCGGAAAGTGCCAATCTTCCGGAACAGGTGAAGAAAGGTGTCTTGGGTGAGATCTTCGGCGTCGTCAGCATTTCGGACGATGCGCAAGCACCACGAAAATACCCGGCGATGGTACAAATTGTAAAGCTCACCGAAGTCGCTCGTCTGGACCCGCAATCGTCTTGACTCCGCTTCTTCCTCAGTGACGCGACTGGTTTTTTCCCTGCACGTTGCCGGAAGGTTCACGACCAATGGTTGCTGCCTCATCTCTGCTCTGCCTCCGCTTGGATTTGTGGTTTGCTGAGTCTCACTGTCACCATTCTGCTTCGCAGGTGGGCAAGGACGGTGGAACGCAAGGGAGTGCTCACCTAAGCCCAGGATTCCCGCTCCAGGGGCAACAATTCCGCAACAGTTTTGCGCTCTGAGGGAACTTTCCGCGACTGATCATGCGCAAGTGGGAGGTCACCCTTGGCTTGATCGAGCCCAATCCGCAGTTTGCGATAGGATCGATAAAGAACCAGGATGCAGCCCACCACCATCTCGGGAAGCAGCCGGGCAGCTCCGTAAGTCAACCCCACCAAACCCAGCCCGTATACCACCCAATCACCCAGCGAGTTGACGATCATGCGAACCTCCTTGAAATACTCCGTATAAATAACGGTAGAGAGGGGCCCACGTGCGTGCGACACACAATTTCTAATGGATACCGACTTTAGCGGCAATCCGGTCAATGCCCCAGAGAGTTCGTCCGGTGAATACCTGACGGAACGTCGGTTGCACAGGATTCGACAGACCGGTTTTGACGGGGGCTGAGGTCATCAAGAATCCGTTAAGGTTTGTAAAGCATCCACCCTTGCCAATTACCGGTATGCACTGGATTGTTGCAAATTTCAGGCTGGCTAGAATGAGGACGTTTGAGACGGAGAAAGGTTGGTGGGTTTGCCGTGTTATGCGGAAGGAACAACGTTTCAGATGGAATTCCGCAGATTCCCGCCGGCGAATCGAATTGCCGAGGCGACTCGCAGTCCACGCTCGGCCCACCGACCCAGTCATTAAAAGGAAACAAATTTCAGTCCCCCACAGTGTTTTAACCCCGCAATTCTTCCCTCCACTTTATCCCCTATAAATCCCCTCTCCCCCGCGCACCGGGGGGAGAGGGCCCCTCCCTCTTTCAACCCCGCCATTTCCCACTCAGTCAATGGAATCGGCGTGCGCGAGGAACCACCCATATGGATCAGGGCGCTTTAAACGAGGAAAATTGAGATTTAATTCCGGCAGAAATCTTAAGGGGTGGCAGGTGGATACTTAACAAGGCATTCGCCGGACGCATCCTTTTTCCTACCGCGCAGCAGAGTGGGATTGGCGAAGGGTGCTGCCCAATGTCAAAAAGCATTTTCCCGGCAGGAATTTATGCGACGCGGCTTTCCGTGGCAGGTTTTATGGTGAATAGCTCCTGGTGGTTTTCCACGTACTCCTGAATGGCTTGCCGGTGCTCTGGCGGCATGTCGTCAAAGAGGATTCCCATCCCCAGTTTCTTGAGGTGATAGTCGACGTGTGCAGTCGTGGTGACCACCCGGTCCATTTGGTCCAGACTGAAACGCACTTTGAGCGAACAGCCGACGGGCAGGGGCTGGGAAGTTTCCACAAACATGCCGCAGAGACTGAGATCGCATGAAAAGGCCAGCGAATAGCAGTCCTCATGCTGAAACTGCGTGGCGAGCGCGGCACGCTGGCGCGTTCTATCATTGCCGGTATTCTTGTGGATCAGCCGCAGCAACCGCAAACGGTCCTCCGCATCGATACTCGTGAATTCAACCCCGGCGCCCAACCCCGTCTTCGTGGAACGAACACAGGCTTGGGCTTCAATGACGGGAAGGTGCTTGGCCGGACGGAAGCGCACGGAAATCTCTTTGCCGGGTTCGAGGCAGACAACATCGCCCAGGAAAAGTCCCCCTCCTCCCAGGCTGGTGGCGACGCACCTCGACCAATCCTTGTCGGTCGTGTAATTCGTCAGCACTCGAACATCCAGCCGGGGGTAACGTCTTGGGTGTGCTCTGGTCATAGAATCACCGGAAAACTTGAAGTACAGGATCGAGCTCTGCCTTCATATTTTAAATTATATTTCTACTTGTCATAAAGAAAACTATTACAATTCAGTAAAATCTTAATAACATTCCGGGCTTTTGCGCTTTGGGACTTCAACACCCATCGCTTGGGTGCAGGTCTATTTTACCTTGCTACACCCTGCCATGCCCAGACTCAGAGGCTCGTCGCCCAGGCCAAACGGCGATTGTTCCATGCACCCACGTGCTGAGTTGCGTCACGGGCACCATTCAAATTCTTACGCAGATTTGCAGGCGTTTGGGGACCGCGCGACGGATATACGACCCGTGCGGCAACTTACAGCGCCGTCGCGACAACATCAAAGATTACTTCGTCCGGGAGCCGGAGGAGGCCGAACTCACCGCAAGAGAATTTGACCCACACTCCGTTATTTTGTCTCCCCAGCGCAGCCAGCTTTGGGAGCGGCAGGTGCAACTCCGCATCCTCCACGGAAATAAAGTCTTTCCAGACTTCCAGGCGGGTTCGGAATTCCGGAAAGGTAAGTTGGGCGAGGATAATCAGCGTTGCGCCGGGGTTTTCCTCCCGGATGATCTGCAACAAGTCGGTTTCCTTCACGCCGGGGATTCCGCTGCTGATGATTAAGACTTCAGGATCGTTCGCTCGGACCGACTCCAGTGTGGCGTGAGCGTTCAGCGTGGGCGAAAGGAGCTCGACGGCCGGAATAACTTGAATCATGGGGAGCAAGCTCGCCGCAATTTCGTATGAGCCGTGCGCAATTAGAACCTTCATCGTGCCTCCCAAGCGGGCAGAAATGAATTAGGAATGCGAGCCGAGCAGGGGGTTTTGCAGGGCCGCCTCAATTACTTCATGGCGCAGGTCCACCGGAGACATAAGGAAATTGGCGCCTGTGGCATGGCAGGGGGCGGCAATTTGATAATCGGCGTGGGGCGTCAGCATGATCATGATGATGAGCGACTTTTCGTTGTAAATGGTCATCAGAAGTTCGTATTCTTCCGCACCAGGGAGGCGCGCATCAAGGATGACGACTTCCGGGTCGATGCCGCACTCTGGCCCCTTCCGCTGGTCGCGAGCCGGGGCCAGGAGTTCGGCATTCAAGGACTCTCCGATCATTTGCAAAAACCTATCGCGGGCAATGGGGGAACGACCGGCAATGAGCGCTTTCATGGGCCCTCTGTTTCCGACTGAGGCAAGAATATACCCCCGGCAGGCGGGCCGGTATCAGCCGGTGGCTACTTGCCATGTGGGATTTAGTGAAGTTGGGGATGGAAGTTTGCCCTACAAGATTGACGCAGGGCTATTCCGGCAGCAATCATCCTCCGGCAAAGCCGGACAAGGTGTGAAAGATTAAACAATTTCACGTAAAGGCGCAAAGACGCAAAGTCACGCAAGGCCGAAGTATTTGGCCTTCTTGGCGGTGCCTTGCGCCTTGGCGTCTTTGCGTGAGGGGTATTCTCTTTCGGTAGATTTTTTCACGCCTTCGGAGGCTCGAAACGATAATTACCCACGACTCGCTGACTCCCGGAAGTGTTAAAGTCAGGTTGCCACGCCGGCAAAGCCGGGGGATCTCCAAAGGGATTAGTGCGGGCCAGCAGCCTCGCCCCCTGTGGGTAATAATCTCCGGAATGTACACCTCAGGAATTCGGCACAATTGAGGGTGGGAACAGGGCAGGGCGGGAATTCAAGGGACGGTATGCAGACTCAATCAATCAGATGGTTTTCCACGGCATAGCGAATCAATTCCCCAGTCGTGGTCATTTCCATCTTGGCAAGCAGGCGGGAGCGGTAGGTGCTGATGGTTTTGGCGCTGAGCGCCAGGGTATCGGCAATTTGTGTGATGGTTTTTCCCTGGCCGATCATTCGCAGGACTTCCAGTTCGCGGGTGGAGAGAGTTTCAATAGAAGGTGTGTCCCGATCCGCGGCGAGGTCGGTGGCAAGTTGCTCCGCCAGGGCTGGGCTGACATACTTTCCGCCTTTCAGGAGTTTGCGCGCCGCTTCAATCAGGTCGTATGGAATCGCATCCTTGCTCAGGTAGCCGGCTGCTCCGGCCTTCAGGACGCGTCTTGCGAACTGGCCTTCCGGGTATACGCTTAATACCAGGACCGGCAGCCGCGGGTAGGACAACCGAATGTCTCGCAGCAAGTCGAGACCGCTTCGCCCCGGCATGCCGATATCGAGAGTCAAGAGATTCCATTTTTGTTCATGGATTCTAGTCAGAAGTTCCTGGGCGTTTGTGGCTTCGCCGAACAGGGCGCCGGCAAAACCCTCCGACAGTATTTGAATGAGTCCCCGTCGAACCACCGTATGGTCGTCCGCTACAAGAATCCTGGTCACGTTAAAAACCCTGCCTGGGACGCGCCTCGCCGCACCCCTATACCAATTTTGATGCCGATTTAGGGCCCGACTGCGAGGGAACCCGCAGAGTTACCGTGGTGCCACGCCCCGGATCGCCTTTGATTTCGCACGTCCCGCCCAGAAGCATCGCGCGCTCCTTCATTCCCAAAAGTCCGAATGACTTCTTGCTGCCTTCGGCTCCGGCGTCAAAACCCCGGCCGTTGTCCCGCACTTCCAGCACCAGTTCCTGCGGCGAATCTTTCAGTTTCACCGTGACTCGGGTTGCGCCGGAGTGACGCGCAACATTCGTGAGCGTCTCCTGAAAAGTGCGAAACACTGCCGTGGCGTGCTCATCATCCAGCACAAGGTTTTCCACCCGGATGTCCAGAATGCACTTAATCCCCGAGCGCTCCTGGAAATCCTGGGCCTGCCACTCGATGGCGGCGGCAAGGCCGATGTCATCCAACATGCCGGGCCGCAGTGTGGTGGCGATTCTACGCACCGATACGATGGCGTCGTCGATAACCTTGAGCATGGACTGGGCCCGCGTCTGCAACCCCTTTTCACCCCCGGCGAGCCTCTGCATCATCCACACGAGGTCCATCTTCATGGCCGTCAGCGATTGCCCCAAATCGTCGTGAATTTCGCGGGCAATGCTGGTCCGCTCGTCTTCGCGCACGGCTTGCAGGCGCGCGGCGAGTTGGTGGAGCTGTTCGAGCGAGCCGCGCAGATCGCGGTTGGTTTGGGCAAGCTGGCCGGTGCGTTCCTGAACGCGCTCGTCCAGCTTCTCATTGATATTGCGAAGGCCCTCTTCCGCACGTTTGCGTCGGGTCGCGTCCCGAACGACCTTTCCAAATCCGCACAACCTTCCGGTTTGGTCGCGCAGAGCTGTAATCACCACATTCGCCCAGAATTTTGTGCCGTCTTTGCGCAGCCGCCATCCCTCATCAATTACGCGACCGGCGCTTGCCGCGTCCTCCAGGAGTTTCTTCGGCTTGTTTTGGCGGATGTCCTCCCGGCGGTGGAACGCGGCGAAATGCCTGCCGATAATCTCCTCACTTTTGTATCCCTCGATTCGCTCAGCTCCGACGCTCCAGGTCAAGATCACGCCTTCCGGATCCAGAAGAATGATGGCGTAGTCGCTTAGGCTTTCGATGAGCAGGCGGTATAACCCCTCATCGGGGCGTAATGAAGCCTCGTTCTGAGATGGAATACTTAGCCCTGGAGAAGCATCAGGCAAGAATTGGTCCTCCTGCGGTTCATCATCAGCTTACCCTTAACTTGGGCTCGGAAGGGGATTGCAAGTTGTCAGGGGGAAGTCTCCCTCGCGTTTTCTCGTGAAGGCCGGATAGCGCGGAAATAACTTGCGGGATATTCGAGAAGTCTGTCGATTTGTCAAGGAATGCATAGGCGCCATCCTCCGCACATTTTTTGCGGTATTGGGGGAAGGCGTAGTTGGTAAGGACCACCACATTTACATCCAGTTTTTCGTTTTTAATCATCTGCAATACTTTCATCCCACTGCCACTGGGCAATTGAAGGTCCAAAAAAACAACATCAGGACGGTCGGCCCGAATCGTGCGGATTGCTTCGGGAAGGTCGTTGGCCGAGCCGATGAGCTCAATGCCCTCAAGTGGAACGAGGATGGCCTTAAGTCGATCGAGGAACTGCGCAGAATCGTCTACGAGAAAGACTCTCATGAACTTCTTGCCTCGAATCTTATACTTAGAGTCGCCTCGAACTGTGGATAAAGGGCCAAGGCTCGGGCCATCCCGCCATATTCCGAATTGACTTTTTGTCCGACGCGCCTTTATCACCCTTTGACAATGCATTTTCGTTCTCACTTCTCCTGTCGGAGTCAGCGAGATTCCCAGCTTATCGGGTTCCAACGCTTACGCAAGCAGGTAAAACCGGTAGTTGGGTAGGGAAAATTACCTGATGGCCTGTAGGATCTTGCGGATGAGCCTTACAGGCGTCGAATCAGCAGGTTGCAGTGGGCCAACGTAAGCTAAATCCCTGAGGTGCCGGGAAAGCCCAATCCTAATCCTTACAGCGAGCCTTCAGGCTCCCAGCAGCCGGCTGCGGCCCTCCACCGAGGCCCTTGACAAGACGTTTTGTCAGGTATAGACCTGACAGAGACAGCCCAGTCATGAACGGATACCAGGCAGTTGCACAAAGCTTAGAATTCCAGTGCGATTGCCCGGCACGGGTCAATTACGCGAAGACATTGGTAGTCAATAATGAGGAGGAGTTTGATGGCTAAGGTGAGACCAAAAACCGCCATGGCGCCGATGGACGATCCGGTGGAATTGCTCAGAGAACTGGTTGCCCACCTGCAACAGAACCGTACCTTACTGCGTGAAGAATGGGCCCGTCGAATTACCGAAGCGAAACTTCTTACGGCCATGAGCAAGGACGAAATATTTGCTGAGGCCACGGCCATCTACGATAACTACATTGAGGCGCTGGAGTCCGGCACCTTCGAAGCCCTGCAGGCATACGCCCGCAGCCTCTCCGAGCGCATCATCCCTCGCGGGGTTGAAACCCACGAAGTGATCGGAATCGTTCTGCTTCTCCGCGACGTTCTTGCCCGTTCGCTGTTTGCGAAGTATCAGAGCGATTTCTCGCTATACAACCGCATCCTGGACGCCTACGAGCCCGCGGCAAACCGCATCGCCAACACGGTGGCGGTGGGATTTGTGCAGGAACGCGAGCGCGTCATTCGCGAGCAGCAGGAAGCCATCCGCGTCCTCTCCACTCCGGTTCTGCAAGTGCGCGAGCGCCTGCTGATTCTGCCCATCATCGGCGTCATTGATCCCCAGCGCGCGCGGCAGCTTACTGAGCAGCTTTTGCGCGGCATTCGCACCAACCGCGCGAAGGTGGTGGTGATTGACATCACCGGCGTGCCCGTGATGGACGCCAACGTGGCGAACCACCTTGTGCAGACCGTGGAAGCCACCCGTCTGCTCGGCGCCACCGTGATCATTACCGGGCTGTCCCCGGAAATTGCCCAAACCCTGGTGACCATCGGCGTGGACCTGGGCAAGATGAACACCGTCGGTGATTTGCAGGGAGGCATTGAAGAAGCCGAACGATTGCTCGGATACAAAGTCGTTCCCCTGGGCGAGTCACCTCACTCCGTATAAGGCGGTCAACCGTGGAAGTCCCCATTCTCAAACAGGGCCCTTACCTTATCGCCTCCATCCAATCCGCACTGAGCGACGAGGACCTGGTGCAATTGCGCGACGCGCTGGTGGCCCAGGTCGGAAAGCTCCGGTCGCGCGGGGTCATCGTTGACGTTACGGCCCTTGACGTCATGGATTCCTTTGCAACTCGCACGCTCCGTGACATCGCGCACATGATTCGGCTGCGCGGCGCGGAGATGGTGATTGTAGGTATTCAGCCGGAAGTTGCTTTTGCCCTCGTCCGTCTGGGTTTAAAGCTGGAAGGGGTTGCGACGGCGCTGGATTTGGAGGAAGGAATCCTCTACCTCAACCGCAAAATGGGCGAATCGGGCAAAGAGATAAAGTACCGTGGGCGATGACCGAAATCACAGGGCTTTTCGCACGACTGTCAATTCCCACCCAGCCCGCAACCGGGCGGATGGGATGGAGGCGGTGCGCGTACCGATCAGATCCGATCGCGACATCATCTTTGCCCGTCACAAGGGGAAGGAATTGGCGTCCAAGCTGGGATTTTCAAACACCGACTTGACGCTCATCGCCACCGCGATCTCGGAGTTGGCACGCAACATTGTCCTCTATGCCAAATCCGGCGAAATCAGCCTGCAGACCGTGCATCAAGGTGAAAGGCGCGGGCTGAGCGTTGTGGCCAGTGACGAAGGGCGGGGAATTCCGGACGTTCAGCGCGCCCTGCAAGACGGATTTTCCACTTCCCACAGTCTGGGCCTGGGTCTTCCGGGGGTGAGAAGACTGATGGACGAATTTGAAATCACCTCCGAGGTAAATCGCGGAACCATGGTGAGCGTGAAGAAATGGGTGCCGTAAAGCCAGGACTGATCGAATCGGGCGTCGCAGCGCGCGCCATTGCCAGCCAGCAGGAGTCGGGAGACTTCCATCTGGTGAAGGCGCGCGACAAGGAAGCTCTGGTGGCCGTAGGGGATGGGTTGGGGCACGGCGCCGGGGCGGTCACGGCCGCCCATGCCGCTCTGCGGGCACTCGCGGAATGCGACGGGGAATCCCCCATCGCCATGATGGAGCGCTGTCACGAACAATTGCGATCAACGCGCGGAGTGGTGATGAGCCTGGCATTGTTCCGCGGCTCCGACAACACCATGACCTGGCTGGGAGTGGGCAACGTGGAGGGATATCTGCTCCGCCGCGAGGCACGCGTGGTTCCCGGCCATGAATCCCTGCTTCTCCGCCCCGGCGTCGTGGGTGACAGCCTGCCCCGGTTGTCGGCCTCCGTTCTTCAAATCGGATTTGGCGATACACTGATCTTCGCCACCGACGGCATCCGCCCCGGCTTTGCCGACAACGTGAACCTGGAAGATTCTCCCCAACAGATTGCCAACCACATTCTGGCCCAATACGGACGAGAGACCGACGACGCGCTGGTTCTGGTGGCGCGCTACCTGAATGGAAAAAGAAACTCTTCGGCAAGATGAATTCGCCGCGGAATACAAGGACGCGTTGCAGCGCTATTTGCGTCGTGGGGGCGAGGCTGCGCTTCAGCGGGCTTATGAGCTCGGGCGGCGATGCCTGGCCGAAGGTGTGGGCGTGCTGAGAATGGTGGCTCTTCACCACGACGCAATGGAGGAGATTTTCTCCAACTCCAAAGGATCCAGGCGGCTGAACGGAAATTCCCTGAGCAGAGCGGGGAATTTCTTTGCCCAAAGCATGTCGCCGTTTGAGATGACGCACCGCTCCGTGGGCGAGGCCAATAGGGCGCTTCGCCACATGAATGAAACCCTGGAAGAGGAGGTAAAGCGCATCGCCCACGCTCTGCACAGCGAGGCGGGGCAGCTCCTGGCTGCCGTTCATTTGTCTCTCGACCGCGTGGAGCGCGAATTGAACCTGCCCGCGCACGCGCAGTTCCAGGAAGTCAAGGATTTACTGGATGGGGTCGACCAGCAAATTCGCCGGCTTTCCCACGAGCTTCGCCCCACGCTGCTGGACGACCTTGGCCTGGTCCCCGCTATCGAATTTCTTTCCGAAGGAGTGGCCAAGCGGTCCAGATTGCGCATTCATTTCCGGCCGTCGAACATGAAGCGCCTTCCTCCCGCTCTCGAAACGGTCCTCTACCGCGTCGTTCAGGAGGCGCTGAACAACGCGGCCAAGCACGCCCAGGCAAAGTCCGTAAGGATCTATCTCCGCAGCTCGGAAAATCACGTGCATTGCAGGATCGTGGATGACGGAGTGGGATTTGATCTCAGAACGTTCAAGACCGGCACGAAAGAACGCGGGCTGGGACTGATCGGAATTCGCGAGAAGCTCCAGCCCCTGGGCGGAACCCTCCGCATCGTCGCCGCGCCCGGCCAAGGCACCAAGCTTGTCATCACAGTTCCCCAGGAGGTCTGAAATGCCTATTACCGTGTTTGTAGCCGATGATCATCAAATCGTCCGCGAAGGTTTGAAAGCGCTGCTGGAACGAGGAGGCTTCAAAGTGGTCGGCGAGGCCGCCAACGGACAGGAAGCGCTGAAACTGGTCGAGCAGCTCCACCCGGAGGTCGCAGTCCTGGATCTCGCCATGCCCCTGTTGAACGGAATTGACACGGCGCGCGAAGTGCAGCGGGTTTCCGCCAAAACCCGGACGGTGATTTTGAGTATGCACACGGATTCGCGCTACATCCTGGAAGGACTGCGCGCCGGGGCCAAAGGTTTCGTCATGAAGACCCACGCCGCGGACGATCTCGTGCGCGCCATCCGCGAAGCCGCGCGCGGGGGGACCTACTTGAGCCCGGAAGTTTCCCAAGCCGTCGTCTCGGCCTATCAGAACAAAACAGAAATTCCTCCCGACCCCCTCAGCGCCCGCGAACGCCAGGTGCTGCAATTGATCGCGGAAGGCAAAACCACCAAGGAAGTGGCCACCACGCTCGACATCAGTGTCAAAACCGCGGAAACCTACCGCACCCGGATCATGGAAAAACTCGACATCCACGAAACCGCCACATTGGTACGCTACGCCATACGCCGGGGGGTGGTGCAGCCGTGAGCCTTTGGGGTGCGGGCAAGTGCCCGCCCGGTGCTGGAGCGGCGCTCTGCGCCCCTTGAGAAATCCCCGGCAGACCCGGGCTTTAGAATGCCTGGCCCAGCAAAGGGGACTGAAAGAGACGCCTCACCCGGTCCCGCCTAGGCGGGATCACCCTCTCCCCGCGGAGAGGGGAAAAACGATTTTGGCGCGCCTCGCACCTACGAAATCTTTTTTCCTTTCCCCTGGGGAGAGGGTGGCTCGCAACCGGCGTACTCATCAGCTGGGGTGAGACGTCTCTTCAGCGCGCTCGACAGGCCAGGAAATTGAAACTGCCAAACCTTTACTGCCACCCCGGCAAGGCCGGGGATTCCTAGGCTCCTTCCGTCAGTCCCGCACCGTCGGGCATTTCCCCTACAACGGCACCCCAGTATCTTCATCGAATTTGTTCCAGAACTCACCGGATAGTTATTCATCCCTTGTGAATTTATTGTGTGGGAGGGTAAGTCAAGGGTTGAGGACGGCCTCAGAATGCTTCCGGGCTGAGGCAAAAGCCAATCGGATCGCAACTCAACGAGGACCCGTGCAGGTTTTAATTGCTGACGACGATGAAGGCTTCCGCACCTTTATGCGGCGCGTATTAAACAGGGAATTGAGCAGCAAGGTTGTGGGTGAGGCGGTGGATGGATTCGAGGCGGTGCGAAAGGCCGAGAACCTGAAGCCCCATCTGGTGCTGATGGATTTGGATCTGCCACGCCTGAACGGACTGGAAGCAACGCGGCGAGTGAAGGAATCGCTTCCGGATACTGTGGTGGTGATGTTTGGAACAGTCGACGGCCCCGCTTACCGGGAGGCTGCCGTGCGCAGCGGTGCCGACGGCTTTGTGGTCAAGAACGCTCCCCTCGCGCAGATTCTCTCGAGGATCCGGCAATGGTCCGTGCCCAAATCCGGTCACAGAAAGAAGGAACAAACGGAATGAGCAGTTGCGGGAACTTGCATCGCCTGCCGGCTGCGGTGATTCCGGGCCAAACAGCGGATGAGGAGGATGCTAGGCACCAGCGCCTTTCGACCGCGCAAGGCGGGAAAAGAGGGCGCTCCTGATGCCCATCCATCTCGTCGAAACGGTCTGGGCATTAGACGCGGCCGGCCTTCCGCCCGGCGAACTCATCTTTGGGCACACCGCCGCCATGCAGGAAGTTCGCGAGCGAGCGCTCAAGCTGGCGGACTCGCATGTTCCCTTTCTGATTTGCGGAGAAAGCGGCACGGGAAAAGAAATCATTGCCCGGTTCGTTCACATCCACTCCTCGTGGAAGTCCGGGCCGTTTATCAAGGTCCATTGCCCGGGGATACCCGAAACCCTGCTGGAAAGCAAGCTCTTTGGAGATGAGGCCGGGGTGATTACGGGCGCCGGTTCCGAACCACCGGGAAATGCGGAAGGGATGGTTGCCGGGACATTGCTGCTCGATGAGGTCGCCGAACTCAGCGCCGGAGCGCAGGCAAAATTTCTTCACGCGCTGCAAGACGGGCAAGCGCTTCGCTTCCGCATTGAAGGTGGAAAAAGCCTCGCCGTGCGCCTGGTCTGCACCACGCATCGCGCCCTGGAGCAGGAAGTCCGCCGCGACAGTTTCCGCCCTGACCTTTTCTATCGCCTGAGTGTTGCAACCCTGCAACTTCCTCCACTCCGTGAGCGACGGGAGGATATCCCCGCGCTCACGGAGTTTTTTCTGAACCTCTACTCACGGGAAAATGGCCGGCCGGCGGCACCGTTCACCCCTTATTCCATGCGCCTGCTCCGGGAACATTCCTGGCCGGGAAACATCCGGGAGCTTGAGAACCTCGTCAACCGCTACACGATCCTGGGGTCGGAAGATGCCGTCACGGAAGCGTTGCTGGGCGGCGAACCCGCGACGGTGGAAACTCCACCGGTCAACCTGCGGCGGATTGCCCGCAGCGCCGCGCGCGGAGCCGAGCGCAAAGTCATTCTTCAGGTTCTGAGCGCCAATCAAGGCAATCGCAAAAAAACCGCGCGTGTACTCAACATCAGTTACCGGTCGTTACTCTACAAGATTCGGGATGCGGGGATTCCACGCAAAAGCGTTCCGGTGGGGCCTCCGGACGGGCTCGCTACCATCGCCCGCGCCACGACGGATGGGATGGTTATTGAGCCGCCAAAGCCATAGGCAGTCCCTCTTCAAATCACTGCGCTCACACCGGGAGGGCAATGCCTTTTCCGCCGCCGGTGGCCGGACGTTTCCACGTGCAAGAACGTTTCACACTCTTACAGCCCATCGGAAAGATTATTTCTCAGGTATTTTCTCCCATAAAACCTGGGGTTTTTACCCGATTGGATAATCCCACCGCTCTGTTTAGGCTTTTGAATCAGGAGGAGGTGAAATTGGCAATATTTCCACTTCTGAAATGTTGGAGGTGAAACCACGAAGGAAATATTTCCAGATGTTATGGACAAGAGCATGCATCAAACGGATCGCGATCATCGCACGGAAGGCTCAGAAGCGGGTGAGGGGGTTTACCTGAACGACCTCGCCACAGGTTCGGTGATTGAACTCGAGACCCAGCATCACCACTACACTCTTGTCAAACGCCCGGGTGACCAGGTTCTGATCTCGGGCCACCCCCTGTTCTGCCCGAAGCCGGTGAACGTTCAAGTGGAGGGTTCAATTCCCAGCCTGCCACCCACAATTCCCAAACCTGGATTTATCGGCAAAGGAATGTATCTGCTTTTCAATCACCCGGTCTACCACAGCGTCACCACATCCCGCATTCGCGAAATCCATAAGCTCGGCTAAGGTCATCACTCAACCTGGCGTCATCATTCAAGCCGAAACCGCTCACAGGTGGCACAACCTATCCAGAGTAGTGCGTTGACGGTAGAGCTGCTCCCGCCCCGGCAAAGCCTGGGGATCTCCCAACGGATTGCCGCAAAACGAAACTGATCCATCCCGCCGATACCTAACCCGCTCGTCCCCGCCTTACTACTGAGGATTGCAAAATATAGTGACAACCGTTCGCTGGAGCGGCACTCTGCGAGCGCCGAAAGACCGCCGGTCGTAGACCGGCGCTACAAGGGGTTGATGTCACTATATTTTGCAATCCTCGATAGCTTCAAAATCCTCCATTTTCTTGTCCGAAAATCTCCTACAAACGCGCTAGAAAAAGTCCTATGTGAAATTCAGCAGCCTGCCGATTTTTCCTGGAGCCCTCCTCAAATACCCTCATGCGCGGGCTGAATCTGGGATCGTGGCCTCTCAAAACCCCTCAGCAGAGTCTCCACGCAGCGCTTTGTGAGCCCTAAATCTCGAAAAAATTGCGTACCTCATTGGAGGATTGAATGAATTCAAAAACCAGGACCCTTAGGCGGATCACACTCCGGGGCGCTTTTTACGTGGCCCTGCTTGCCCTTGCAAACGCCTTCGGGTCTTTCGACATGTGGCAAAGTTCAAATTGCTGGGCTCAGCAGACCGTGACCGTCTATCCGGGCCAGAATCTGCAAACACTGGTGAACCAGAATCCCCCGGGCACGACATTCTCACTGACACCCGGAACGTACCGGCTCCAATCTGTCCAGCCGCAAAACTACGATTCGTTTGTGGGGCAAGCGGGGGCACTGGTGAGCGGAGCGGCGCTGCTGACCAATTTCACGCAAAGCGGCTCTTACTGGGTTGCGCAGGCCCAGGTGACGCAACAGGCGTCTTACCCGGGCCAATGTAATTCGTCCACGCCGGCCTGCATCTATCCGGAAGACCTTTTTTTCAACAGCTCTCTGAAGCAGCGGGTCACAAGCCTTTCCGCCGTGGGCCCTGGCACCTGGTATCTTGACTACAGCACCGGGAATGTCTACATGGGCGACGATCCCAACGGCAACAACGTGGAAATCAGCCTGCTTCCCTACGCTTTTTCCGGCGGGGCCACGTCGGTTACGATCTCCAACCTGATTATTGAGAAATACGCGTGCCTGGCCATGACGGGAGCCATCGACGGATCGAACGGAAGCAACTACTGGTCCGTGATCGGCAATGAGGTCCGCTACAACCACGGCACCGGAATCAGGACCGGCAACGGAATGTATGTGGATGGCAACAATGTGCACAACAACGGCCAGCTCGGAGTCGGCGGAGGAGGAACCTCCGTCCTCGTTCAAAACAATCAGATTTATTACAACAACTACAGCGGATATTCGTACTATTGGGAAGCGGGCGGGGCCAAATTCGGCAGCGTTCAGGATCTGACCTTTGAGTACAACTCCTCCTACGGCAATTACGGCCCCGGTTTCTGGATCGACATCAACAGCCAGAACGTGAACTGCAACGGGAACCAGTTTACCGGAAACATTGAGGCGGGCGTTTTGAGCGAGATTAGCAACAATGTGACCATCAGCAGCAACTACATCTGGGACGACGCATCAAACCCGGACGGAACCGGCATCTGGTATGGCGCCGGAATCCTGATCGTGGATTCCACGAACGTGTCCGTTTATTTCAACACGGTGACCAACTGCATGGACGGCATCGGGGGCATCCTGGTAAGCCGGGGTAATGGGCCGAATGGTACGCCTTATACGCTGCAAAGCGTGAATGTCAACAGCAACTGGGTTACGCAAAATACCGGAATGGCGGCCGGGATCGTCATCGAGGGCAGCGGTTATGACAATTCGGTCTACACGAGCTGGAACAACCAGTTTCAACCGAACACCTGGATCTTGGGGAACCCGTCGACCACTTATTTCTATTGGATGGGTTATCCCATGACCTTGTCCGAATTCTACTCGGCTGTCGTTGGAGAAGCCGTGACGACGGGTTCTACGCTGACACCCTTCCCCAACACCTCCGTAACCCCCAGGAACATGAGTTCCAAGAGAGCTTCACGGACTTTGGCGCTGAGGGATTCCCCCGTCATTTGATATGGAAGGGGATTTCCCTTGTTCCCTTCGCCACCGGGTCCTCATCGCCGGTGGATAAGGGAGAATGGAGGGCGTTCCCAACCTGGGAACGCCTGGGGGTCAAACTCAGCGCGCGCATCAGAGCACGAAACGGAAGGTGCAGGCACATTACCAGGAAGGGGAGGGGATCGTTGGCGGCGAACCATGCGGTTTCGTCAATTCTGCGGATCGAACTCCACCAATCCCTGAGACTCAATGCTCCGCACCGCCAATAGGCGCCGCCGGCGAGCAAGTCTGAAATTTCCGCGATAAATGTCCGGCCGTCGATTTGCTTTGCCACGGACAAAGCCTGCCCGGTGAGATCCCGGTAGAGCGCGCGCACGACGTCGGTTCCATCCGCGGTCTGGAAAATCCGGAATTGCGCGCCGATGCGGGGATTGAAATCCACCAGTTTGTAGCGGCCGTCCCTCCGGTCGAACCGGAAGTCAAGATCCATGATTCCCCGATAGCCAACGCCCTTCAGGAGTGCAATGGCTTGATCGCGCAGCACCTCGTTGCACACCGAGCGGGCGCAGGTTGTGGGCCCGGCAAATGCCGGATAGGACCTCAGCTTGATGCCCGTGAACACTGCGACGGGATTTCCTTGAGTGTCGCAGTATCCATGAACAAACCAATCTTCTCCCGCGGAAGTGGGAATCATTTCCTGAAGCATCAGCGTCGTATTGGGGTCCTGACTCGCGAAGTTTTCGCAATAGTCAATCAGGGGCTGTCGCTCGGAAATAATCACCGTGCTCTTAAACCCGCGAGGCGCCATCCAGGGCTCGACAACCTTGACGACTACCGGCAAAGGTGAGGTTCGA
>JASHTO010000527.1 GCA_030040515.1 Terriglobia bacterium | reverse complement strand
GGGTCGCACACGCTGCGCATCAACCGGCCCCTGGACGTCGATCCGCCCACGTCATTTGTGCGCACGGCGCAGGGGCAGACGCGCAGCGCGCAGGCCGCCAACTGCACACGCCCCTATTGGGTCGCTTGGTACGCGCAGGAGGGCTTGACCTGCAACACCACCAAGGCCACCAATCCGCAGCCACCCTACAGTGTGATCCAGAGCGACGTCAACGATGGCTTCGCGAAATATAATGCCCTGGACGCGAGCCTCAGCCGCCACTTCAGCCACGGCGTTTCCATGCTGGCCAGCTACACTTGGTCCCACGCCATTGACAACGTCGATCCCGACATTCCCAGCCAGAATCCCAACGACCCGAGAATGACCGGCGCGACGGAAATCGGCAACGCCATTTTCGACCAGAGAAATCGATTCGTCTTGAGCGGCATCTACACGGCTCCGCTGGCCATTCGGGTGGGCGGAGTGGGCTCGATGGCGTCCGGGTTGCCCTACAACATCGTCACGGGCTCGACCAACGGCGGTGACACCGGCGCGGAGACGGACCGCCCGGTCATCAATGGCGAGGTCATTGGTCGCAACGCCGGGCTCGGCCGGCCGATTTATGACTTTGCGCCATTCGTCGAGCGGGCGTTCAGGCTGCGGAAGGAAGGCGTGTCGTTGAACACGCGGGCGGAGGCCTTCAACGTTTTCAACCACGCCAATTTCGTCGGCTATAGCGCAACTTATGGAAACGGGACCAGCGCTGGCGTGGGATTTGGCCAACCCAATTCCGGGATTACGAACCAGCTTCCCGCTCGCGAGTTGCAATTCTCGGTGGAACTGCTGTTTTAAATGTTCGACCTTCGCGGTGATACTTTCTGGAGAACGTTGCCCCAGAACCTTGCTTGCTGGATACAAAGCCTTGCGCCTCCGCTTTTTTCGCTTTATCCGCCCAAATGCGTGCTAGAATCCCCACGCAGTTTGGTAATACCGCCGTGTCTCGCAGCAGCCCTCAGTCTGAAGTGTCATCTGCTCTCGCGACCCGCGGCATTACGCGGGGTTGTCGTCCTCACACATCGCCCCTGTTTGTCAAATTGCTATTCCACAACGGGGTCTTGCAAGATCGGGTCGTACAAATCTAAAGGGCGAAGGTGGCAGGTCGAGGCCGTCTCACCCTCGGGGAGCATCTCATGCCGCAAAGGTTGTTCGTGGGGAACCTTCCGCACGAAGTAACAGACAACGAACTCCATGAGTTCGTCAGCAGTGCAGGCTTTCAAGCAGCATCGGCCGTGGTCATTCGCGACAAGGCTACAGGACAATCTCGGGGCTTTGGTTTTGTTGAGCTGGCAGATGGCGAAGACATCGAGCGCGCCATTGCCGGGCTGAATGGGCAAAGCCTGCAAGGCCGCCGGCTAACCGTCAACGAAGCGCGTCCGCCGCGCACCGATATGGGCGGGGGACGTCCCCGCGGAGGGGGTGGGGGAGGACGTCACCACGGGCATTCCGGCGGTGGTGGTGGCGGGCGCCGGCGCGAATGGTAACTGCGAACGCGTTGCTGGTGGTTGGTGAGTCGCGGCTGGAAAGTTGAGGTTTGCTTCGGCGCGCTCGCGGGCTGCCACTTGGCACTAGCCAAAACTCACTCGGACCCGACCAGGCGACGATAAACGTAACGGAGCTGCTGCTGGATCTCGTGGAGTTTGGCGGCGAGCGTTTGCCCCTCGGCGACCAGGCTCCAGCGCCGCGCCAGGCTCTCGGCAGTTTCCAAATTCGCTCCGCTCTCCGGCAAGCCGGTCGGCGCCTTTCCTGCCACCAAGCGCAGGATGTGGTCCACGGAGCGCAGGAAGGCGGCGCCCTCCGTCAAGGCCGCGGCATCTTCGGGGGAGAGAGCTCCTGCACCTCTCAGGGCGGCAACCTGTTGCGCAATGTTGGCTCCGGGTTCAGTCATCACCCGGTGCTGCAGGCGTAAATAAGACACGGCAAAGTCCACATCGTAATACCCGCCCGGAGTGGTTTTGGTGTTGCTGCCTGGAACCGCGACTTCGCGCTCCAGTCGCCGCCGCATTTGATGGAGTTTCCCTTGAAAATCTTCGATCGTGGAAAACCGTTGCACAATTGCTTCCTGAAGCCGCTGCACTGCCGTCCGGCCAAGTCGCCCGTCGCCGGCGAGAGGATTGGCCTTGAGATAGGTGAGCAGTTCCCACGTCTGCGCGCCCTCCGCCACGTAGGCCAGGAGCCCATCCAAGGTCACCACCAACTCACCCTCGTGTCCGCGCGGGCGCAGGCGTGTGTCCACGGGGAATACGGTGCCATCCTGGGTGTAACTGGAAAGCACCTCGATGGTCTTCTCCGCCCAATGAGTCCAACGCTCCAAATCCCCTCGGTTTGCCTCTGACCCGGCGATGAAGAAGAGATCGGCATCCGACGCCAAATCGAATTCACTCAACCCCAGGCGGCCCAAGCCCATGGCCACAAAGGAACCTGTTCCAGCCGAGGTTGATTCTTCCTGTTTTTCGGCACACTGCGCAATCGCCTGCGCGCTGGAGATGCAACGAACGGCATTGGCGCTCCACCCTCTCAACATCGCGAACACCTCACCGCCTGCTGTCAGGTCGACGCAGCCCAGTTTCAGAACTCCCGCGCGGTATTGGCGCCGCAAGATTCCCATCTTCTCGCGCAGGCCCATCCCCGCATTGGAAGCCCAGGGAAATGGCTCGATCATGGAAGACGCTTCCAAGCCCATTTCCAATTGGCCCATTGCGGCCGTATCGCGATGCAGGTGATCTGTCGAATTGAGGAATTCCAGGTCCTCAGGATGGTGAACCAATAAGTTAGTGAGATAGGCACTTCCGCCGGCCACTTCCAGTGCGCGGCGCAGAGCGGCAGGGTTGGCGCGAGCCGGCGCAAACCCCTCTGCTGAGGCCGCCATGGCGGACAGCAGGCGAATGACATTCCGTCGCGCAGATTCGGGAACCGGTGCTTCGCGAACCAGCACGGCCACCTCCGGCGACTGAGAGTCCAGAAAGGTCAACACGGAATCAAAGGTTAGGCAACCGGAATCGGGCAGGATCGTGAGGGCTGGTTTGAGCTCGAATACGGCTCCGGGTTGGCTGGCGTCCGCAGGGTGGATCACCCGCTGATAAATTTCGTCCACCACCGCAAAGGCTTCGCGGACTTTGCGCAGCAGGACCTCGCCCGGACGGCCGGCTGGAGCCGGTTCCACTCCCGTCCTGCGCCCGAGGCGGTCAAGAGCGTCGGCAGTGGTGGGAAGCCGGTGCGTTTGCTGGCCCGCTTCCATCTGGATCCGGTGCTCGACCTTGCGCAGGAATTCGTAGGCGGAGGTCAGGGCGGCGTAATCGCGGTTGGAAAGCCAGCTCTTGTCGTTGAGTTTGCGCAGAGCGAAGAGCGTTCCACCCGAGCGCACCCAATGATCGTGCAAACCGTGCAGGCGCTGCAAACACTGGACCAAAAATTCGATGTCGCGGATACCGCCCCGATGACGCTTGACGTCGATTGCCTGACCGCGGCTTTCCCGCAGCTTCTTGGAGATCCGTTCACGCGCAAGTAGAACGCTCTCCACGGCCACAAAGTCCCCGGGAGAGCGATAGACGTACTCCTCCACGCCACGCAGGAATTCACGGGTCACCTTCACATCACCGGCGGAGTGGCGAGCCTTGATCAGCATTTGCAATTCCCAGTCCCGCGCCCGGTGCTCGTAATATTCGTGCGCGGAATTGAGCGAGATTGCCAGGTCGCCCTGCTCACCTTCCGGGCGCAGCCGTAAATCCACGCGAAAGACTTCTCCCTGCGACGTCGTCTGGGTGATGGTGCGCGTGATGGCGTGCGCCACATGCACAAAGTATTCCTTGTTGGTAATCGTGGACTCCCGCTCGTTGCCACCCGAGGTTTCGCCATCGCGGGAATAGAGGAAGAGCAGATCGATGTCTGAGTTGTAGTTCAGTTCATTTCCACCCAACTTGCCCAAGGAAATGATGCTGAAGCCCGCGCGCACGATCCGGCCCTGGGCATCGCGATATTGCGGCTGGCCATAGCGCTTTTCAAGCTCGCGATCGCAATACATGTAGGCATCGGACAAGATCACATCGGCAAGCGTGGAAAGTTCCAGGGTGGTTTCACCCAGCGTGGAAAGCCCCAGCACGTCTTTGAGCACGATGCGAAGGTAATTTCGCCGCTTGAAGCGCGCGAGGAGGGCCGCCAGCCACGGGTCGGGATTGGTGGTGGAGAAGCGCGCGAAATCCTGCATCAGGTCTTCCTTGGATTTCAGCTTGGTGAAATTCCGGTCGCGCGCGAATTGCACCACGAGTTGCGGCTCCGAAAGCAGAGTCTCCGCCAGATATCCGCTGTACCCAAAAATGGCGATCAGATAGGAAAGCGCGGCGGGGAGACGAGCCAGCTCCGCTAAAGTTTGCGGCGGGGCGCCCTGCGCATAGCGCTCCAATAGGTTGAGCGCGCCGTCGGGGTCCGGGGAGTGGGAAAGCAGCGAAGCCAGCGGCGCCATCAGCCTGGGTGCCAACTGTTCCTCCAGGCGCTCCAGGTTGCCGGCGGCTTTGAGGCGATCCTCGAAACCTATTGGCTCAAATTCCGAACGCATTCGGAAGATTATAGCTTGTCCGTTGTCCGTTGTCCCTCGCCTCAGTCTCATAACCTGTGGGTAATTTGATTTGGGGTAGGTAAACCGTCGCGCAGGGGATATGCCGAATCGATCCAGTTTGGGTGAGGCCGAAAAACCAACCCCCGGTCACGCTCTCCAAATCGTAACCGGGGGATGGAATTCTGACAGACTTTCCTAAATGTCGTAATACAGCGCGAACTCATACGGGTGCGGGCGGGTGTTAACGGCCTGCACTTCGTTCTTGATCTTGTACTCGATCCAGGTTTCGAGCATCTCCTCGCTGAAGACGTCGCCTTTTAACAGGAAGTCGTGATCCTTTTCGAGGGCGTGGAGCGATTCTTCGAGTGAGCCGGGCATGGAAGGGACGGATTTCATCTCCTCGGGGCCAAGATCGTAGATGTCCTTGTCGAGCGGCTCTCCGGGATCGATCTTGTTCTCCACTCCGTCCAGGCCGGCCATCAACATGGCCGCGAAGGCGAGGTAGGGATTGCAGGAAGTATCAGGTGGGCGGTATTCCACGCGCTTCGCCTTGGGATTCGCGGAGTACATGGGGATGCGGCAAGCCGCGCTGCGATTCCGCCGCGAGTAGGCAAGGTTCACAGGCGCTTCGAAGCCCGGCACCAGTCGCTTGTAGGAGTTCGTGGTGGGGGCAATCAACGCCGCCAGCGCCTTGGAATGCTTCAGCAGCCCGCCAATGTAATGAAGCGCCAACTGGCTCAAGCCCGCGTAACGGTCGCCGGCGAAAAGCGGCTTGCCGTCCTTCCACAGGCTCTGGTGAGTGTGCATGCCCGAACCGTTATCCTGATAAAGCGGTTTGGGCATGAAGGTTACGGTTTTACCGTACTGATTCGCCACATTGCGGATGACGTACTTGTAAATCATCATTCCATCCGCGGACTTCAACAGCGAATTGAAGCGCTGGTCGATTTCGCACTGGCCTCCGGTGGCCACTTCGTGGTGATGGCATTCGATGTCCAGCCCGCACTTCTCCATGGTCTGCACCATCTCGCTGCGCAGGTCCTGGTAGTGATCGGTGGGGGGAACGGGGAAATATCCTTCCTTGTAGCGGGGCCGGTAGCCAAGGTTGTCCTTCTCCTGGCCGGAATTCCAGCGGCCTTCCTCCGCGTCAATGAAGTAGAAACCAAAATTCTGGGCCTGATCAAAGCGGATGTTGTCAAAGATGAAGAATTCCGCCTCCGCGCCGAAGTACGCCTTGTCGGCAATGCCCGTATAGGCGAGATACGTCTCGGCCTTTTTCGCCACGTTGCGCGGGTCGCGCACGTAGCGCTGCTTGGTGACGGGATCCACCGCGTCGCAAATCAGCACCAGCGTGGGCGTGTCGGTGAAGGGATCGAGTGTGTACCAGCTCGGATCGGGGATCAGGAGCATGTCGCTCTCATGGATAGCGGCCCAACCGCGGATGCTCGATCCGTCCATCCCAAACCCCTCTTCAAACGAAGACTCATCCAGCTCATGAATAGGGTAGGAGACGTGCTGCCACAGCCCCGGCAGGTCCGTGAAGCGAAGGTCCACCATCTTCACGTTGTTGGCGGCTGCAAACTCTAGTACTGCTTTCGGATTCATTGTTCCTCCATGGCTTAGTTTTCTTCTGCTTATCCGGAAAACTAGGGCGGATTAGGCTGAAATGAAGCGTCAACATATCTTGGGTATGGAATTTAGTCAAGTACCCTGAAGTGGCCCATTTAGTAGTCCAATTCAGATTGTCTCGGCGCTCGGAAAGCGCCACTACACAGCATGAGGGTAGCGCGGCTGGCTCCAGCCGCGGTCCGTTCGCCGTTCGGTCGCGGGTGAGGACATCGCGAGGTGCGTATGAGTTGTTGCGTCCGTCAACCCGCCAGCAGATGGAGAGGGGAAGGTTTATCTTTGCGGTGAGCAATTCGGTGCAGGGCCGAACCGCGTTCGGCCCCGGCGCGAGTCGCCGCTGTAGCCGCCACAATTGAGTCAGGGGTTGGCATGACGGGAAAAGCCCACGGGCAGAAAGGCGCTGTCAGTGGCTACGCGGCTTGTTATTCCTCGTCCTCGGATTCGTCTTCTTCTGCTTCTTGGCGGGTTGAGCCGGCCGGCAGGCTGCTAAAGCGGGTCAGGAAATCTTCGATGACTTTTCGCTCGGGCGGCGTCACACCATAGATGCGATAGATGAGGTCATTCAACTCGCCCTCACTTGAGCGCAGTGTCTCTGCGTTGCGGTCGAGTTGGTTCCGCGTCTTTTCGAGCATTTTCAGCAAGGCCGAGCAGCCTTCTGCCTTCACAGGCAACCGCCAGCTCAGGACTTCTTTGAGTGGGAGCGTCCGGCGATTGCGGCATCGAAGCGCCTCAGCCAGGCATTCTGCGTGTTCGCAGTGTTCAAACTCAAAGTGCTGCTGTGAGCCGAACTGAACCTCGAAACCGTACAGTGTTTTCTCGACTACGATGGATTCAGGGTCGATGGTTAGCTGCGCGGAGCTGGGACGGGCTGTGCACAACTTGCCGACCGAATCAAGCTCATATTGGGTCAGTCCGCCCTCGAACGAAGCCGGGAAATTCCCTGCCTGCCTCTGCAATTGGCAGTGCTGATTCGCCGCATCATAGAGGGAGGCCGAGATTTGGGCAAGCACCCTTGACGATGTGGACTTGGCTTCAATGATTTCGGTCGCAACGGGCAGATCCCTAAGAAACTGATCGGCATAGGAGTAAAACCTACCGCCGTAAACTGAAGATGTCTGCTTGATGAGGTAATCCGCAACACGCGAATTGAGGAAGGCCAACAATACTGCGACATCACCCACTTTTTCGCCGGGGGCATA
>JASHTO010000526.1 GCA_030040515.1 Terriglobia bacterium | reverse complement strand
GGCAACGTAGCCCTAAAGATCAGCGAAGGGTTGATTGAAGCAATATCCAGCATGCTGAAAGAAGCCCTTTCCAGCACGCTTTCCTCCAAAGTGGGTTACGTGCTTGCGCGGAAAGCCTTTCAGAATTTCAAGAAACGCGTGGATTATTCCGAGTACGGTGGCGCGCCCCTGCTGGGCGTAAAGGGGGTGTGTATCATTTGCCATGGGGGATCGAATACCAACGCCATCAAGAATGCCATTCGAGTGGCGGCGGAATTTTCCAGTGGAAAAGTGAACGAAAAGATCGAACGCGAACTGGCGGCGGCAAGTAGATTTGGTCATTGATTCATTGAGTCGCTTGGCCACTTGGCCATTCCTAAGATGGCTAAATAGCCAAATGACTCAATGATTAAATGAATCGATTCCCAGGAGTTGCTATGTCTGTTGCAGGGGTGTTAGGAACAGGCTCGGCCTTACCCGAGAAGGTGATCTCCAACGCCGATCTCGAAAAGCTGGTGGAAACCTCCGACCAATGGATTACGGAGCGCACCGGAATTCGCGAGCGCCGCCAGGCCGCACCCAACGAAACCACCTCCACCCTATCCGCGCAGGCCTCCCGCCGTGCCCTGGAAAGAGCCGGCATCAAGCCTACGGACCTCGACCTGATCATCTGCTCGACGATTTCTCCGGACATGCCCCTGCCCTCCACGGCCTCGCTGATTCAACGCGAACTCGGCGCGCACGGCTGCTGTGCATTTGACCTGGCGGCCGCCTGCTCGGGATTCCTGTTCGGCATGACGGTGGCCGAACAATTCATTCGCAACGGTGCGTCAAAATACGTTCTGGTCATCGGGGCTGAACTGCTCTCGCGCTACCTGGATTACTCGGATCGCACCACTTGCGTCATCTTCGGCGACGGTGTGGCGGCGGCAGTGTTCGGGCCGGTTGACCCGCCTTCGGGAATCCTGGCACACGAACTGCACACGGAAGGCCAGTACGCGGAGCATCTGTTCATTCCGGCAGGCGGAACCGCGCTGCCGGCCTCCTGCCAGACCGTCCAACAAGGCGCGCACTTCATCAAGATGCGAGGAAACGAGCTGTTCAAGGTGGCAGTTCGCAGCCTGGAAGATGTGTCGAGGCAGGTGATGAAGAAAGCCGGGGTCACGGCCGAAGACCTTGACCTCTTCATTCCCCATCAGGCCAACCAACGCATTACCGAGGCAATTCGCGAGCGCTTGGGAGTGTGCTCGGAAAAGGTTTATTCGAACATTTGCCGGATCGGCAATACTTCTTCTGCGTCCATTCCCATTTGCCTGGATGAGTGCGTGCAGAGCGGCCGATTGAAGAGAGGAAACTTGGTCCTGATGTCCGCCTTCGGCGCCGGCGTCACCTGGGGAGCAGTCTTAATGCGATGGTAAGAAGAAAGGTCACGGGGGAAAATGACTTAAAGGGTAGGACCTGCGATGGGCATCTTACCCTTTGACTTTTACCCTTGCCCTCTTTGAAGCCAAGGATTGGAATTTGAAGATTGCCTTCATCTTTCCCGGGCAAGGATCGCAATACCCGGGCATGGGCCGTGAATTTGCGCAGAGCTTCCCGGCGGCGCGCAAGGTTTTCGAGGCGGCTGATGCGGCGCTGGGATTTGCAATTTCCAAGCTCTGTTTTGAGGGTCCGGCGGAACAGTTGCAGCTTACTGCCCATACGCAGCCGGCAATTTTAACGGTTTCCGCGGCGGCGGCGGCGGTGCTTCACGAGCAAGGCGTGAATCCTGACTTTGTGGCGGGCCACAGCCTGGGTGAATATTCGGCCCTGGTGGCAGCGGGTGCCATAAGCCTGACCGACGCCATCCAACTCGTCCACAAACGCGGCAAGTATATGCAGGAAGCCGTGCCGGTGGGACAAGGGGCCATGGCAGTGGTACTGGGACTGGATGTTGCGGTGCTGGATGAAATCTGCGCCGAAGCCGCGCAGGGCGAGGTGGTTTCGCCGGCGAATCTGAATTCTCCCGGCCAAATCGTGATTGCTGGCGCCGCCAATGCCGTGGCGCGAGCTTCCGAAATGGCCAAAAGTCGCGGCGCCAAGCGCGTTCTGCCTCTCAATGTCAGTGCGCCATTTCACTGCGCACTGATGAAGCCTGCGCAGGACCGTTTGAGCGTGGATCTGGATGCCACCCTGATTCGAGACCCGAGGGCGCCACTGGTGAGTAATGTGAGCGCGCAGGTGGTTACGTCCGCTTCTGCGATCCGTGAAGGGCTGAAGCAGCAGGTTACCGCGCGCGTTCGCTGGGAGGAATCGATTCGCCGCCTCCGCGCCGAGGGTGTGGGGTTATTTGTGGAAGTCGGACCCGGCAAGGTCCTCTCCGGATTGTTGCGGCAAATCGATCGCGAAGCCCAATGCCTGCGCGTGGAAGATGCCGCGACGCTGGGTGAGGTTACAACGCGGGTGAGCATGGGGGGATGAGTTAAGCGACGAATCGCCCGCCGTTGCATCCTTTTTGTTTCAAGACAATCCCATTAGAGGGGAGCGGGTAGGAGCATGCGTTTGGAAGGGCGGGTTGCAATTGTCACCGGCGCCGGACAGGGAATAGGCCGGGCCATCGCCCTGGCTTTGGGTAAAGCGGGCGCCAACGTGGCTTTGACCAGCCGCCGCTGTGCCATGCTCGACCCCGTCATTCAGGAACTGAAGGGCATGGGCCGGGAGGCGCTGAAATTCTGCGCCGATGTCTCGAGCGCCGACGCGGTTCAGGAGATGGTGGACCAAACAATTTCCGCCTGGGGAAAGATCGATATTCTGGTGAATAATGCGGCCATTACCAAAGACACTCTGGCCATGCGCATGAAGGACGGCGACTGGGAGGCGGTGCTGAAAACCAATCTGGACGGAGCGTTTTATTGCACGCGAGCTGTTCTGCCGGCGATGGTCAAGCAGCACTGGGGGCGCATTATTAACGTTGCCTCCGTTGTGGCACAGACCGGGAACGTAGGTCAGGCGAACTATGTGGCTTCCAAGGCAGGCATCATCGGATTGACTAAGGCGGTGGCTGCGGAGGTCGCCCGGCGCAACATCACGGTGAACGCCATCGCCCCGGGCTTCATCGCTACTCCCATGACCGATGTCCTTTCGCTGGAAATCAAGGAGAAGATTCTTGGTGTCATTCCCATGGGACGCATGGGGACCGATGCCGAAGTTGCGCACGGAGTATTGTTTCTGGCGTCGCCCGAAGCCAGTTACATCACCGGGCACGTATTGAACATCAATGGCGGAATGTACATGGCATGAGCCATGGAATGATTTGGCGATTCGGAGATTTTGCGATTTAATGTGGCAGTCAAAACGACGGGGTGGTTTTGACCGGAGTCCTTAGTTGGCGAAATGGCCAAATCGCCAATCGCCCAGTAGACAGTAGTGGGTCAATTTGAAATTTCGGAGTAGGGGCACCCCTTGCGGGTGCCCTGGATTGAAGGGCAGGGACAAGCCCCGCCCCTACGGAATCCAAACTGACCCACTACTCAGTAGACCAATTTCTTGACGGTCACAGTAACCAAAGTTAGAATGAGCGGCCCCATGTAAAGAGGAGGATTGACTGATGGCTTCGCCCGAAGAAAAGGTGAAACAAATTATTGTGGAGCAGCTTGGCGTGGATGAGGCGGAGGTGACGCCCACAGCGCACTTCGTCGATGATCTCGGCGCTGATTCCCTTGATATCGTGGAATTGGTCATGGCATTTGAAGAGGCCTTCGAGATCGAGATTCCTGATGAGGACGCTGAGAAGATCACGACAGTTAAAGACGCGATCGACTACATCCAGGCGCATACCAAAAAAAATTGAGGCACTAAAATGCAGTGTCACGGGATCGCCGAGGCACCGAACTTTGGTTCGCTTTACGCCTGAGCGCTTCCGTGGCGCACGGATAGAACCCCAGGGAGGAGTACGGCATTGGACCGTAGGGTGGTGATTACCGGCGTCGGACTGGTGAGCGCCGTCGGCTTGGATGCCGCCGAATCGTGGCGGAATCTGCTGGTGGGCAAACCGGGCGTTGCGACCATTACGCATTTTGACACCACCGGGTTTTCGGCAACCATTGCGGCCGAGGTAAAGGGATTCGAACCGCTCAATTTCATGGAAAAGAAGGACGTGAAGAAAATGGGCAGGTTCATCCAGCTTGCCCTCGCCGCCAGCCAGCAGGCCGTCAAGCAATCGCAACTTCAGATTACCCCGGAAATCGCCGATCGCGTGGGTGTCTTCATCGGCTCGGGCATCGGCGGATTCGACGTGATCGAGCGCGAGCACACGGCTTTGATGGAAGGCGGACCGCGCCGCATCTCTCCTTTCTTCATTCCCGCCTCGATCGTTAACCTCGCTTCCGGCCAGGTGTCGATACGCTACGGCGCCAAAGGGCCGAATTCCGCCACCTGCACGGCTTGCTCGTCGAGCGCCCACGCCCTGGGCGATTCCTTCAAACTAATCCAGCGCTGCGCCGCGGACGTTATGATTTCCGGCGGATCGGAGGCGGCCATAACTCCGCTCTCCGTGGGAGGATTTGCCTCCATGCGCGCGCTTTCCACCCGTAATTCGGAGCCGGAGAAGGCCAGCCGCCCGTTTGATAAGGACCGCGACGGCTTTGTGATTGGCGAAGGCTCGGGAATGCTCATTCTGGAAGGTCTGGATTTCGCTCTCAAGCGCGGTGCGCCGATTTTGGCGGAAATCGTGGGCTACGGCATGTCCGGCGATGCGTTCCACATTACTCAACCGGACGAAAACGCCGACGGAGCCGTGCGTGCCATGCGCGCCACGCACGCCGACGCTAAAATTCTTCCCGAACAGGTCAGCTACATCAATGCCCATGGCACGTCGACGCCTTATAATGACCGCCTGGAAACCATAGCCATCAAGAAAGTCTTTGGCGACCACGCTTACAAAATCCCCGTAAGCTCAACCAAATCGATGACCGGCCACCTGCTGGGTGGAGCAGGCGGACTCGAGGCCGGCATCACTGTTCTTGCGCTGCAGGATCAGATTATTCCTCCCACCATCAACCTCGATAACCCCGATCCTGACTGCGATCTCGATTACGTTCCTAACCACGCCCGCAAGGCGGAAATGGAATACGCGCTCTCCAACTCCTTCGGCTTCGGCGGCACCAACGCCGCGCTCCTGCTGAAGCGATATACGGGATAGCTGAATCACTTCGATTCACGCTGGGGAATCGGATTCCAGAAACGGGTGAAGCGCATGCCACGGGAACGACATGCCCGCGCCACCTGACGCATTCATCAATTGGTGAATCGAACTGCAACGTCACGCTCGGCGGTGCGCCCATGGTCGTCAACGACGCGAAGAGCGTGGATGCCGTCCACTGCCGGCACCCAGGGGATGGCGCCGCGCGTTACCGTGGATTTGGCAATCAGCGCCGCGCCATCAAACCAGAAGACGCTGCCCACATCTGCTTCCGTAATGGCTTCGAGGGGAATGGTTTCATCATTCGAGCTGCGGCGCAGCGTGTA
>JASHTO010000045.1 GCA_030040515.1 Terriglobia bacterium | reverse complement strand
ATGATACACACCCCCTTTACGCCCAGCAGGGGCGCGCCACCGTACTCGGAATAATCCACGCGTTTCTTGAAATTCTGAAAGGCTTTCCGCGCAAGCACGTAACCCACTTTGGAGGAAAGCGTGCTGGAAAGGGCTTCTTTCAGCATGCTGGATATTGCTTCAATCAACCCTTCGCTGATCTTTAGGGCTACGTTGCCGATAAAGCCGTCGCAAATGATCACTTCCACACGGCCATTGTAAAGGTCGCGGCCTTCCACATTGCCGATGAAGTTCAGGGGGAGTTGCTTGAGCAGGGCCAGGGCTCCCCGCGTCAACTCATTCCCCTTCTGGTCCTCCTGGCCGATCGAGAGCAGACCGATGCGTGGCCTCTCCATGCCAAATATCACGTGGTAGTAGGTCTGCCCCATCACTGCGAACTCCACGAGGTGATGTGGCTTGCAATCCACGTTCGCGCCCACATCGAGAAGCACTGCGGCCGTCCCCTTGGAGGTGGGAAAGACTTGCGCAATGGCCGGTCGGTCCACACCTTCGAGGGCACCGAGAACGATCTTGGCCGTGGTCATCACCGCGCCGGTGTTTCCGGCGCTGATCATTCCATCCGCTTTTCCTTCGTGCACCAGACGTGCCGCAACCCGAATCGAGGAGTCGCGCCGTTGCCGGAAGGCTTTGGTGGCCTTGTCCCCCATGGTGATCGTCTCACTGGCGTGGACGATCCTGATGGGCAGTCCCAGCGCCTTGGGCTGGTTGAGCTCGCGGCTGAGGCGATCCTGGGGGCCGACCAGCAAAACTTCCGCATACCCCACCCGCGCCGCCTCAATCGCTCCGGCGACTTCCGGCTCGGGGGCGGAGTCGGTGCCCATCGCGTCTACAGCGATCCGTCGCATGATGGTCAGTTCAAACCGTGGAATCCGTCCGGCGCGGGAAGATATGTTCGCGCTGGGGCGAGGCTCCGTGGGCAAAAACCTGACAGTTTAAGCCGTTTCCTTCACCAGGATTACTTCCTGTCCGTTGTAATAACCGCAGTGCGGGCAGGCTTGGTGAGGCATCTTGGTCTCATGGCAGTGCGGACACTCGGCTAATGCGGGCTTGCTCAAGAAGTCGTGGGCCCGCCGGCGGTTTTTCCGCGCGTGCGAATGTCGTCGTTTGGGATTCGGCATAACCTCTCTTCCCTTCCTCTTGCGCCATCCATCCGGCGGCACGTGCCGGTCCCGCCTCGGCGGGCCGGTACTATTGCTTCTTCAGCGAGGCAAATGGTGAGTCCTGCTGCGGGGGCGCGCAATTGCAAGACTCCAGATTTCGATTCGCCCCGCACACCGGGCACAATCCCCGGCATTGGGGGCCACATACCACTTTCATCGGAACGGAAAGAATTACCTGCTCCGTGGCTACATCCGCCAATTCGATCCCGTCTCCGGAGTAAAAGCCAACCTCCATCTCATCTTCGGGAATTTCGATCTCCTCTTCTTTGGCAATCGTCCGGACCGGCCGATAGTAGAGGTCGAAATCGCTGCGTACCGGGATTTCCACCCCTCCAAGGCAGCGGTCGCAACTGGCTTCGAGGCGGGTCTCTAAGTTCCCCTGGATGCGGATTTCCGTTCCCAGAAGCTCTGCGTTGACCTTGATGTTGAGCGGCGCCGTTTGCCGGAACTCCGCCCCGTGAAAATCCAGCGCCCCCGGGGCATAGCTCTCAGACGCCGTAACGCGGTGAAGTTCTAGTTCTGCAAGGCTTATGCGCACCCCAGCCTCACCTATGCAAAACTTTAATTATAACCGGCATGGTGCCCATGTCAAGGAACCACCAATGTAGTCGTGCAGTTTGATGTAGAAATGGCTTTACGCCACCATTTGGCCAGATGAACTCGCCGCTACGAATTCAAACCTCACCATTAACGCTTCCAGTCGAATGACAGGACTCCTGAAGACGCGGTCCGATCTAAGGGGACTGCCTTATGGTGCTCATAATGCTCCACTACAGCACTGCCTCGTCCCAGTTCTCCAAGATCTTCTTTACCCTGCCCATGAATTTCTCCGCCGTCGCCCCGTCGATTACGCGGTGGTCGTAGGAAATGGACAGGTAAACCATATGGCGAATGGCGATGGCGTCGTCGCGGACCACCGGACGCTTCTCGATGGAGCCCACACCGAGGATGGCCACTTGCGGCTGGTTGATGATGGGGAGGCCGAATAATCCGCCGAAGCTTCCCGGATTGGTAATAGTAAAAGTTCCTCCCTGGACATCATCCACGCTCAGGCGCTTGGTGCGCGCGCGATCGGCAAGGTCCTGCACGGCGCGCGCCACGCCCAGGAAGTTCTTCTCGTCGGCGCGCTTAATCACTGGCACAATCAATCCGTTGTCGAGCGCCACCGCTATGCCGATATTCACGTCGCGTTTGTAGATGATGTTCGTCCCCTCCACCGAAGAGTTGATGATGGGGAACTCTTTGATGGCTTCCACGCACGCCCGAACGAAAAACGACGTGAAAGTAAGCTTGATACCGTGCCGTCGCTCGAATTCCTCCTTGAAGCGGTCGCGGGTCGCCACGACGCGGGTCATTTCCGCCTCCACCACGGTGTAAACGTGCGCGGAGGTACGCAGGCTTGCGACCATGTGCTCGGCAATCTGCTTGCGCATGGGAGTCATCGGCACGGTTTGCGAGGCGCCGGTGAAGTTGACCGGCGGTGGAGCGGCGGGAATCGTCGGGGCCGGAACACTTGGCGCCACCGAACCACCCGTACTACGCTGCTCGATGTAATCCAGAATGTCTTTCTTGTTTACGCGGCCGCCCAGGCCCGTGCCTTTCACTTGACCCAGGTCCACATTATTTTCCCGCGCGATACGCCGCACCAGGGGTGAAGTGCGAACGTCTTCCTCACCACCTTCGGCTAGTTCGATGGACGGCGGAGCGGCGGGCGTTAGAATTTGCGGAGCCGGTTGAGCAGCGACTTCCGGCTTGGGCGCAGCCGCCGCAGGCGCCGAAGCAGCAACCGCCGCCCCTTCGCCATCGATGACCGCGACCACCGTGTTCACCGCCACCGTCTCGTTCTCCTTCGCCAAAATCTGGGTGAGCAGGCCGGCAGCCGGCGAAGGAATTTCCGCATCAACCTTGTCGGTAGAGATTTCAAACAACGGCTCGTCGCGGTCGACACGCTCACCAACCTTTTTCATCCATTTGGTGATCGTCCCTTCCGCAATGCTTTCCCCCATCTGGGGCATGATGACGTTTGTGGGCATGAGTTACCTCAAAAAAGTAAGTCAAAAGTCGAAAGTCAAAGGTCAAAAGTTCCCAGAAACCAAAACTTTCAACTGTGGACATCCTATGTTCAGTACGCCGCCAGCCTTCTTGCTGCCTCCATTACCTTGTGGGAGTTCGGCAAAAAGTATTCTTCCAAGGGCGGCGCAAACGGCACAGGCGTATCGGGTGCCGCGACGCGCACGATGGGGCCATCCAAATCCTCAAATGCCTCCTCCGCGATGACTGCGGCAAGCTCACCGCCCATTCCGCCCGTGCGTGTGTCCTCATGCAGAAGGATAACTTTACTGCACTTACGCGCGCTCGCCAGCACCGTATCTTCATCGTAGGGCAGCAGGCTGCGCAGGTCAACGACCTCCAATGACAGACCTTCCTTCTCCAACTCCCCGGCTGCTTCGAGCGCCGTCCAAACCATGGCGCCGTAGGTTATTACCGCGATGTCCGTGCCGGGCCGCCGAACCACCGCCTTCCCGATGGGCACCACATAGTCCTGCTGCGGTACTTCTTCCTTGATCCTTCGGTACAGGAACTTGTGCTCGTAGAAAATGATGGGATTGTCGTCGCGGATCGCGGCCTTGATGAGCCCTTTGGCATCGAATGCCGTAGCCGGCGCCACCACTTTCAGCCCCGGAGTGTGCACAAACCACATTTCATTTGACTGCGAGTGATACGGCCCGCCGTGCACGCCCGCTCCAGACGGCCCACGAATGACCATGGGCACCGCAGGTCCCCAGCGATAATGAAGTTTCGCCGCCATGTTCACGATCTGGTCGAACCCGCAGGCGATGAAATCCATGAACTGCATTTCCACCACGGGGCGCATGCCCATCATCGCCGCGCCGATGGCCGCACCCACAATGGCCGATTCGCAAATCGGCGTGTCAACAACCCGGTCTTCCCCGAATTTCTCCAGCATTCCCGCCGTCACTTTGAACGCCCCGCCATAAACGCCGATGTCTTCACCCATCACGAAGACGGAAGAGTCCCGCTCCATCTCCTCCCAAAGGCCCTGGCGAATTGCTTCCAAATAGGTGAGCAAAGGCATTCAGTTGAACCTCAGCAACGGACTAAGTACGTCCCTTTTGCCACCAACATTCCGGCCCGCAATAAACACCCTCAATCGCCTCTTCGCCGCGCGGCAAAGGGCGCCCCTCCGCGTCAGCGATGGCGGCATCAACTTCCTGGCGCACCTTCCGGTCGATTTCTTCGATTTGCTTCCTGGTCAGAATCTTCTTTCCCAGCATGAGTTTTTCCAGGCGCTGAATGGGATCTTTTTTCACCCACGCCTGTTTCAACTTTTCTGGCACATACTCCGCCGCGTCGTGAGCGGAGTGGCCCGTCATCCGCATCGTCACGCACTCGAGAAAAGTCGGGCCCTTGCCGGCGCGAGCCCGCGCGTTGGCGCGCTCCACCGCTCCGTAGACGGCCAGTACGTCCGTGCCGTCTACGCTCTCGCCGGGCATCCCGTAGGCGGGTCCGCGCACGGCGAGCGATTTCACCGCATATTGCTTTTCCACAGGTGTGGAATAGGCATACTGATTGTTGTTGCAGATAAATATCACCGGCAGCTTTTGGACGGCAGCAAAGTTCATGGCTTCATGCACGTGCCCAAGGCTGGTGGTGCCCTCGCCAAAGTGAACCAGCGCCACGTTGCCCTTGCCACGCCTCTTCAGCACCATCGCCGCACCGCATGCCACCGGGGCTGTTGCGCCCAGTGGTGAAATAATAGGGAAAATGCCCAAATCAACATTCCCGATGTGAAGGGTATTTTCGCGGCCGCGGGTGGGTGAGTCTGCGCGCCCCAGCCAATTCGCCATGATGTCGGCGAGCGAAAATCCACGAATCAAGAAGACTGAAAAATCCCGGTGACACGGAAAGGTCACATCACCTGCGCGCATCGTGAGCGCCGCGCCCACGCCAATCGCCTCCTGCCCTCGCCCCACGTATACGCCACCCACAATCTTGCCTTGGCGGTAAAGCACGTTCTCAATGCGCCACTCCGCCTCGCGCGTGAGTTTCAGGTAGTAAAGCATGCGCTCGAGAAGCGGAGCTTCCACTTGCGCTGTGCGTATTACCCTCGTGGATGTTCGCACGCCCGCCATCCGATTACCTGACAACTTCTGCTGAGCGTTGAGAGACAGTGTGCTCTTCCCTGAATTTTCGAAAACGATGTGGAGGATGCCCAGAGTTGATTGGCGACCCCAAACACAGATTGCGGCTATCTGCTTTCAACCTTCAAATTCATACCTTCGACCACCTCGACTCCAAAGACCGTTGCAAAATGCTCCGCCACGCCGTCCACGACCTTCTTCATTTCAATCCTGCGACCGAGAAGCTTGGCGAGCGACGTTACTCCCTTTCCGCGCAGACCGCAGGGGACGATGGCTTCAAAGTAACTCAAGTCGGTATTCACGTTGAAGGCGAAGCCGTGCGAAGTGACCCAGCGCGCGAGGTGCACGCCCATGGCGACGAGCTTGTCGTTTCCCACCCAAACGCCCGCCGCGCCCGGCGAGCGCCCCGCCTCAATCCCGTAATCGCGCGCGGTGCGAATGAAAACCTCTTCGAGCGAGCGCATATACCAGGAAATGTCACGCCGATGCTGGGTGAGATCGAGGATCGGGTAACCCACCAGTTGGCCGGGACCATGGTAGGTCACATCTCCCCCGCGGTCGGTACGGAAAACCTGCGCACCGCGCGAGGCGAGCCACTCGGCGCTCACCAGCAGGTTCTTCTCATCGGCGTTCCGCCCAAGCGTATAAACGTGCGGGTGCTCGAGCAGCAGGAGCGTGTCCGGAATCGCGCCCGCTTTGCGCTGCGCCACCCGTTCCCTTTGCAGTTCCAGCCCCGCGGCATAGTCGATGAGCCCGAGTTGTTCCACCTGGCAGAGCATAGAAAAAGGTTAAAGGGTAAAGGCCAAAGGGTAAAAGTTGAATGACCCCGTGCGTTGGTTTTTTACCCTTTAGCCTTTTAAACGTGAATCGGCCAATCCACCGCAGCATGTGCGGCTTCACCCATGGCTTCAGCAAGAGTGGGGTGGGCGTGGATGGTGTGGGCGATATCATCGACGGTGCCTTCCAGGCGCATAGCCATGACGGCTTCGGCGATGGTTTCTGTGGCGCGCGGGCCGATGATGTGGACTCCCAGAATCTCGCCGTAGCGTTCATCGCTCACCACTTTGACAAAGCCCTCGCGCACGCCCAGGATGCTTGCCTTGCTCACTGCCGCGTAAGGGAATTTGCCGATCTTGATTTTGTGCCCGGCCTCGCGCGCCTGGCGTTCGGTCATGCCCACGCTTGCGACTTCCGGCTCCGTGTAGGTGCAATTGGGGATCTGGCGGTGGTTGATGGGTTCGGCGTGCTTGCCGGCGGCGTGAGTAACGGCCACGATGCCTTCCATCGATGCCACGTGGGCGAGCAGTGGGCTGTCTGCCACGATGTCGCCGATGGCGTAGACGCCCGGCTCATCGGTTTGCATAAATCCATTGGTTTTGACGAACCCGCGTTCGACCTTTATCCGAGTTTTTTCCAAACCGATGTTTGCGGTGTTGGGAGCGCGCCCCACGGCAACCAGGCAGGCTTCCGCTTCCACCGTCTGCGGTTTTCCCTCGCCCACCGTGTATTCCACCGTGACCCCATTTGCGGTCTTCGCGACCTTCGCAACCTTGGCCTGCGTCTGAATGGCGAT
>JASHTO010000525.1 GCA_030040515.1 Terriglobia bacterium | reverse complement strand
AGTACCGCCTGGGACCGCGTTATCACCATCCCATTGAGTTGGGCGATGCGCAGCGCGCCATTCGCACCGTGCGTGCGCGCGCGGCGGAGTACGGCATCAACCCCGACCGCATCGGCATGATGGGTTTTTCGGCGGGCGGGCATTTGACCTCCACTGCGGAAACGCACTTTGACAGCGGAAATCCCGATGCACCGGATCCCATCGACCGCGTCAGTTCGCGGCCGGACTTTGCGATCCTCGGTTATCCGGTGATTTCGTTTACGGCACCCTACGCGCATCAGGGCTCGTTGCATGCGCTGCTCGGCGATTCGCCCGACCCCAAGCTCATGGAGAACCTTTCAAACGAACTTCAAGTCACACCGCAAACACCGCCAACGTTTTTGTTCACGACGAGTGAGGACACGACGGTTCCGGCCGAAAACAGCGTGGCGTTTTATCTGGCTTTGCACAGGGCGCACGTGCCGGCGGAACTCCATGTCTTCCAGCACGGCCCGCACGGTGTGGGGTTGGACCTGGGCGACCCGGCTCTTGGAGAATGGCCCAAGCTGCTCATCAACTGGCTGCGCGGATTGGGTTTACTTGAAAAATGAACCGCATGAGTGGGCTTCCGCCGGTCACAATCGCGCGTCGTGAACCAATTGGAATCAACAGATAGATTAACTGAGCGTTAGTGTACAGCCGGCGAGTCGCTCCAGGATTTTCACCGGAGCCTTCTCGGCCAATTGCAGCGATTGGCGCGAGATGATCAGTGTCTGCTCGAGGGCAAATTGGCCGGAGAGAACGGCGTGGCTCACCATGTCCGTGAAAGCCAGCCATGTGGAGTTGGGCGGAAATTCCCAGCGCATCCGAGGACCGTTGCTTTGAAAATCGTGGTTGGCTTTCAGGAAGTGGTGGAAGCGCAGCATCCAGTGGTCGTAGGGCGATCGCGCCAGGCTCTTGAAGCCTGCGGCGCCCGCCAACTTCAATACGGCGCGCCGCGGACCGGCAAAACTTTTCGGCAAGGGCATTTCCGGGCTGCCCGCAAAGCGGACGGCAAGTTCATCAAACGTTTCCGAAGTCAGCCAGACGCGCGGCTCGCTGGGATTAATGTTCGTGAAGATACGCAGAATGCGGTCGCCATTCGTGGGCCGGGTGGGAAATGAGTCCACGTGGAACAGGTCGTTGCGTGCGCTCTCGCGGATTTGCCGGCCTTTTTCCTGCTGTGGCCGAAAACTGGTGAAGTCCACGTGCCAGTGCGCGGCATAGGGCGCCAGTAGCTCGGAGGCGAAGTGAATTGCGCGCTCGGAATAAAGGTGCATGATGTCGCGGAGACGCGAGATCTGCTCGGGGCTGCCACCGGCATACCCCGTCAGGCGATTTTGCGCCGGGCGGTATGCAATGTTCTTGTGAATGCGCGCGCCGCTCTGCTGCTGGGTGATAAGAAATTCGAGGTCCGCCGCGGGAATTTCAAAGGGAATCCCCGGGAAAAAGAGGAGGTTTCCTTCTTCGAGCTGCGAACAGCACCAGCGAGCACGCTCAGGCGGCACCGTCATTTCTGCCGGCAAATCCTTTGGTAATTCAACGAGGTGGGTCATAAAATCTTCCCAGCGCCCCCACGGGATGCTCCCGGACACCAGCGGCCACGCGGGCTGCATTCAGGACACCAGTTTAGAAAAAAAGCTTCCTAAGCGCAACAAGCCAAGGCCTCGGAAGCCCGACGCCAATGTTCCGGTGGTCTCCTTCGCAGCGCCTTTGCGTTTGCGATTGACAGCTTGAGAGCAGGTCAATATCCTGTCCGTGCAATGCACTCCGGTCTGGGAAGAAACGAAATCTTTCGACCTTTGTGGAACATTGACGCAACGCTCTGGAAATCGCGCGCTGGCTCGAAAAACATCCGGCGGTATCGTGCGTCCGGCATCCCGGTCTGGAAAGTCGCGCCCAGCACGACCTGGCGATGCGTCAAACGCGCGGCTCAGGGGGAAGATTTTCATTTCACCTGCGCGGCGGTGAAGAGGCCGTGAAGCGCCTGCTGAGCAATTGCCGGATCTTTACTCTGACCGAGTCGCTGGGCGGCATGGAATCGCTGATCCAGCAACCCTCGACCATGACTCACGCATCGATTCCAATAGAAGTGCGATTGAAAATGGGGATCACCTCGGACCTGGTGCGCGTCTCGGTAGGCTTGGAAGACGTTCGCGACCTGATCGCCGATCTGGAGCAGGCGCTTTAAACATGCCAACTCAAACCCCCGTCTACGATGTGTGCATTGTCGGCTCAGGCGCCGCGGGCGGCACCATGGCGATGGAATTGTGCAAGGGCGGCGCCAAGGTTCTGATGCTGGAGGGAGGCAAGGAAGTGAAGCCTTCCCAATTCCTCTCCCACAAGTGGCCCTATGAGCTCCCCTTCGCGAATCTGCGCGGAGAGAAGCAGTACTTCATGCGCCAGGGCGACGTTGCCCGGTCCATCCGCTATGATACCCATGCACGCGTGAACGTGGACCGCGTGCGAGTTCTGGGCGGCCGGACGCTCCATTGGAACGCCGTAACGCTGCGCTACGCTCCCATCGACTTCCGCACCTGGTCGCTGGAGGGCGTGGAAGACGATTGGCCGCTGACCTATGAGGAACTGGCGCCGTACTACGAGCGAGTCGAGCAGATTATCGGCGTGTGCGGACAAGACGATGGCTTGGAAATTCTTCCGGCGGGGAAGCACTACCTGCCGCCGCTGCCTTGGCGGTGCAGTGAGCACATTCTGAAGCGCGCCACCGACAAGCTGAATATTCCCCTCATCCCCGTGCGCAAGGCGGTGCTGACCAAACCCTATGACAATCGTCCGCCCTGTCATTATTGCGGGCACTGCATGGACAGCTGCGACGTTTCAGCGATTTTCACTTCGCCGGATTGCATGCTGCCCAAAGCCGCCGCGACGGGAAATTTCACGCTCCGCCAGAATGCCCTGGCGCGCGAAGTTTTGGTGGACCGCGAGGGCCGGGCGCGCGCCGTTTCCTTCGTGGACACGGTGACGGGCAAAACTGAGGAGGCGAGCGCGAAGATTGTGGTGCTGTGTGCCGCCACGGTGGAATCTGCTCGCCTGCTGCTCAATTCCGTCTCACCCCAGCATCCCGGCGGGCTCGGCAACTCCAGCGGCGTTGTTGGACATTACCTGCACGGACACATCGGCATGGCTGCGCAATTTTATTTGAAGGAACTGGAGGGCACGAAGCCTGTCAACCAGGATGGCGCCACCGACCACGTCTACATTCCGCGCTGGGATTATCGTGATGCGAAGCGCGGATATGCGGGCGGGTATGGAATCCAGGTGAATTTCAGTTCCTATATGTTTCCGCACCACGCGATGCTGGTGCACGGCTATGGCGAGGAATACAAACGCCGCATTCGGGAGATGCAACCGGGATACGCAATGTTTGGTACCTTTGGGAAATCTCTGGCCGCAAAGGAGAATTACGTCTCGGTCGACAAGAACCAGACCGATATGCACGGCATTCCGATTCCGGTGATCAATTTCCAATATGTCGAGAACGATATGCGGATGTGGCAGGCGATGCAGAACGGTGTGCGACAGATTACCGGGGAACTTTCTGCGGATGTATTCCTGGACAACAGCAAGACACCGTCAGGATTTGCCAGCCATGAGGTGGGCACGGTGCGCATGGGGAAGGACCCGAAGAAATCCGCATTAAATGGTTACTGCCAATCGCATGATGTGAAGAATCTTTTTGTGACGGATGGAAGCTGTTTTACGACCTCAAGTGAAAAGAATCCCACGCTGACCATTATGGCGCTATCCATGCGCGCGGCGGAATACATGATCCAGCAGCGGCGGCGGGGAGAGCTTTGAAGAAAGGAGACAGGTATCAGGAGAGCTAAGCCGGATGTGGGGTTTGATTCCGGCTTGTAGTTCCTACTAATTCGATTCATGAAAAGGCGCACTGCCATCAAAATCGTCGCCTTGAGCGCGTTGGCGCCCCGCATGGAGGCGATTTATGCCCATTGTCCCCCCCAGTCGGATGAGCTTGCTGCATGGGCGGCCGCCGACTACCAATTGAAGTTTTTTAGCCCGGCGGATAATGACCTGCTCGATCAGCTTATGGAGTTGATCGTTCCCGCCGACGCCCACTCCGGCGGAGCCCATGCCGCGCGAGTGAGCCTCTTCGCGGACCACATGGTCGCAACGGGAAGTGAAGCGGGGAAGAATGATTGGCGCAAAGGCTTGCAACTTTTCAAAGATGAGGCCGCTAAATCCTCCGTGGCTGATGCTCTGGCGCGTGCCGCAGCCGGCGAGGCGAATCCGCAGTCGGACCTCGAACACTTTTTCATCACCCTGAAGGGAATGACCACCAGCGGTTATTACTCCTCCGAGATCGGCATCCACCAAGACCTGGAGTACCAGGGCAACACCTACCTTTCGGAATTCCCAGGCTGCCCGGGCCACTAGTTTCGTCCGCCCGAGTTCCCGCACCATTCGATTTTCGGAGTCCGCGACGCGACGCCGGTTTCGTCCCGGCTGGACGAGCGGATCACGATCGATGCGTCAGCAGGTCCCCGGTCGTGAATTGAGGGAAATCAGCGGGCGGAAGGGGTGGTGCCGCCCCCAGCGATAGATGAGAAAATCTCGATCGAGAGTGAAAATATCGCCGGTCGCGAACTCTTCAGCCAAGGCGATAAGGCAGGCATCGGCAAGATCAATTTCGCGGTCGTGGTACTTGCGCAGCAAGCGCTGGACGTTCTGTGCTGAACGGGTCAGGTTGAAGGGGATTTGGAAGATTCCCGCCGACACGTTGGCCACGACGGTATCCGGCGCGCCCCGAAGATTCCGCAGCAGGTAACAGCTTTCTGCGATTACAGCTTCGCACGTGATCAGCGGCGCCCCAAGCGTCGCGATGGCGTTTGTGCATCGCTGGTGGAATCTTTCGCTGCGGTCGAGCAACGCCACGATCACACCGGTGTCCAGCAACACGGGTTTCACCGGCCGAAGCCCCTCAAATGCTTTTTATTGGAACCCAGGTCCGATATCCCCGAAGAAAACTTCCCGAGACCCAGAACAGTCCGGC
>JASHTO010000524.1 GCA_030040515.1 Terriglobia bacterium | reverse complement strand
TGCCGGCAAGGGCGTAGTAGTCGGTTGTGGGAATCGGATCAAACTTGTGATCGTGGCGGCGGGCGCAGGAGACAGTCAACGCCATAGTAGAGCGCATGACGGTATCGATCTGATCATCGACATTGTCCATTTTAAAGCGCGCTTTGAATCGCTGGTTCACGTCCTTGGGGCCAAGGGCGAGAAATCCGGTTGCAATCAGCAGGCGATCGCGGTCGGCTGGAGTCGCAGCCGGAAGAAGATCCCCGGCGAGTTGCTCCTGGATGAAACGATCGAACGGGAGGTCGCGATTAAACGCGTCGATGACGTAATCGCGATACCTCCACGCGTTGGGGTAAGGTACATTACGCGACGGACCACAGGACTCCGCGTAGCGCGCGACATCCAGCCAGTGACGTCCCCAGCGCTCGCCGAACTGCGCAGATGCGATCCACCGGTCTACGAGATGAGTATAAGCGGCCTCGGAGTGATGCTTCTGAAATGCCTTTATCTCATCACTCGTCGGGGGAAGCCCTCTGAGGTCGTAGCTCAACCGTCGAATCAATATGGTCGGATCGGCGTCCTTGGCGGGTGCCAGCTTTTTTTCCTCCAACTTTGCGAGGATAAAGCGATCGATATTTGTACGCGGCCATGAACGATTGGTCACTCGGGGAACAGCCGGATCGGTCAATGGCTGCCATGCCCACCATGTCGTGCGCAGCTTCGGATAGAGAGTTGCCAGACGCGCCGACATGGGCGGCAGCTTTTCGGTTTCATCAGGCCATGCGGCGCCACTCCGGATCCAGGTCTCAAGTGTGGCAATCTCTTCGGGAGGCAGAGGCTCGTTACTCTCCTGCGGCATGCGTTTCTTGCTGTCCGTTGACCTGACCCGCTCGATGAGAAGACTCCTCTCCGGATGCCCTGGGATAATCACTGGTCCATCTTTCCCACCTGCAAAAATGTCGATTCCGGTATCCACGCGTAAGCCGCCCGCTTCCTTGAAAGCGTCGGAGTGGCAGTTATAGCAGCGGCTCACGAAGATGGGCCTTACCTTCTTCTCGAAATACTCCAGTTGGTTGGGAGTTGCGGGTCTCGGATAGGCGACATCTGCGCCAAGCGGCGGTTTGACAGAATTGCCAGAAGCGATGGCGGTCCCGACTTCGGGCCATAGAGCACCCTGCGATATCCATTTCTCCAGATCGGCAATTTCTTTCCCCGAAAGCGGATCATCACCCTGGGGCATTCGCTTCTCGATATCGCTGGACGAAACCCGTTGAATCAAAAGGCTGCCGGCAGGGTTTCCCGGTATGATTGCAGGACCCAAATCGCCTCCTCGCAAGACAGCATCACGGCTGTCAAGGCGCAGGCCGCCCGAAGCATTGGTTCCGGCAGAATGGCAACCGTAGCAGTGGTTGGCCAATATGGGTTGAACATTCCGCTGGAAAAACTCTGCCTGTTGGGCAGCAGAAGCCTGCGACGAAGTATCAGCCGCTTGCGGAGAGACAGGCGTCGCAGTCAACGGCGCCAGAAGACTGAGAGCCACAACACCACCAAGCAGGAACAAGATGGCAGAAACTGAATTGATTGATCGCGGCCAGCCGAAACGTAATTTCATGCAGAACCCTTAAGGGCGTCCTCCATTTCCCTGCGAGTAAATTCTTGAACCTGAAGGCCAGGGAAGAAGGGCCATTTCAAGCGTTATGTGGAAAATGAATTGTGAAAGAAAATGGTGAGCTAACTAACAACACGAACGACAGGGGATCGCGAGCGAGGCAAGCAGAAAGCTATTGCAGAATGGCATTGTTTTCAACATGACTTTAGTTTTATGCCACGGAGGTTCTGGAAAGTCAAGAGCCGTTGGTCGTAATTCTCAGGTATCTTGTGAGTGCTCCCTTGGTATTCTCCAAATCAAAACCGCGGCGATCCGACATTCAGGCCGGCACAATTTCATCGAAGCTGTGAACGACTGGGAATTCGGTCGAATCGGCAGCTCTGTTGCCCGCTCGAACCGACAGTGCGACCTGAACACCAAGCGATCTCGCCGCTGTCAGCTCCTCGGGAGTATCCGAAATGAAAAGCACCTGCCGCGGTTCGCATAAAATCTCTGAAACGATCGCTTGATAGCTCGCCGGATTTTTCTTGGGACCCGTCCGTGTGTCGAAATATCCATCCAACTGGTTCGTCAGATCACCGTATTGCGTTGTTTGGAAAAGTAGCTTCTGGGCAAGGACGCTTCCCGAGGAATAAATGTAGATTCGTTTCCCTCGCTCACGCCACCGCTGAAACGCTTGCGGTACGTCGCCGTACACCTGCCCAGCTAATTCTCCATCCGAGTAGCCCTTTTCCCAGATTTTGCCTTGCAGCCATTTCAGCGCCGAGCGCTTGCTATCGCGATCCATTAGCCAATGCCCATAAGCCACGAGAGAATTGATCCGGGCTTCTTCGGAGCCATCCCGCCAAGCGGGAGGCATAAGGTTGGCCTCCAAATCCGCGATGCGATTCTCATTCAGTTCGACGACATGAGAGTGCACCTCCGGATCCTGAAGATGTTGGCGGATGAATCGGTCCAGATTTCTGGCAGCATAAGGAAAAAGGACATCAGAGACGAACGAAATCGGTGTCGTCGTGCCCTCGATGTCGAGCAGGATCACGCGAACTTGGTGTGCTACCTCCATGGCGCTACTCCGTTGTGGAGCGGCCGGGAATGTAGCGTGGACCAAAGCAAACGGGTTCGTATGCACGTTCCACCCCGGCTTGGGTGTAATGAGGTGTCCAACCGCCCTTATCTTGAAACAAGCGAATCGCCCGAATACGCCTTTCGCCGCAAAGGTCGAACCAATGGCGGATCCCACGCGGCACGCGAATCAAATCGCCTGCCTCCACTTCAATTGCGACCACAGGACCTCGCGCCGAATGGATGTGAAACAGTCCCCGGCCCGCCAGGATGTATCGCACCTCATCCTCATCGTGCCAGTGTTCGATGTTGAACCTCGCCAACATTGCGTCCAAACCTGGCGTCATGGGGCTCACATCAATGACATCGGCCGTCACATATCCACCCTCGGCCTTGAGCCGGTTTATATGGTCGCCGTAGGCATCAAGAATCTCCTCGGCAGGCGCCTCCTCTGCTCCCGGAGAGGGCGTCTCCCAGCGCTCATAGGTAATCCCGATTTCGGCAAGGAAGCTCCCGATTTCTTTCGTGTCGTTAAGTACACGGTTTTCTCCCGGAACTCGCACAGTCGCCATCAGTTTCACCTCCCATCGATAGCCAGTCGACCGGGCCGGGTGACGTCAACCCTCACTATAGTTTCCATGAGGAACTCCAGGATTTCAACGTGACGCTTCGCTTCCTGAAGCGTTGCTCCCCAGGTATAGAGTCCATGCCGCCTCAGAAGGAAGCCGTGGATGCCAGGGTTCTGAGTTAAAGCCTGCGAAACTTCCTGCGCAAGCTCCGGCATATTCTGGGAGTTCTCCAGAATTGGGAGCCACTCGCGATGCTGGTGGGTGGAAACACCCGCAAGTCCCTTAAGCATCTCATATCCTTCAATCGACACGCCCCCTTCGGGGGCTTTGCGATCTGAAAGGACCGTACTCCATACCGAATGAGTATGCAGCACTGCGCCAGCTTCAGTCTTCCGCACGATTGAATAGTGGAGCGTCGTCTCCGCGGAGGGACGCCCCTGTCCTTTGAGAACAGCGAGAGACTCGTCGATCGCAAGGATTTGCTCGAGAACAAGATTTCCTTTGTCGGAACCCGTCGACGTTATCGCTAAACGTAGCGGCTTCTGTTGGAGAACCGAGCTGAAGTTGCCGCCGGTGCCAAGAACCCAACCTCGTGCATAGAACTCCTTCCCGATGCTCGCGAGCTTCGATGCCGTTGATTCAAACTCTGCGTTCCATCTCGGAACTTCATGGAATTGGTCAGGCAGATCGCTAGCCGGTTGGTCAGCACTATCCATCGTTTGTTCTTATCGTTCGAAAGATCCATCGGCCTCAGAGCGAACTGGCGATTGCCCAGATTCTCTGAAAAGCTCCACGAACACGGAGTGGCGTTTCCCTGGGAAATTCTTGTCCTCGTTCCACGCCCCAAGGTTCTTGAATCAAGCACTCGCAGCTTTTGGCTCGCCTTTCTCAATCGGAGCGTCGATGAGATTTCCCCACTCAGTCCAGCTTCCGTCGTAATTGCGGACTTTCTCGAAGCCAAGAAGGTACTTCAGCACAAACCAGGTGTGCGAGCTGCGCTCGCCGATGCGGCAGTAGGCCACGGCTTCCTTGTCGGGACGCACTCCCTTAGATTCATAGAGAACTTTCAGTTCGTCGTAGGACTTGAAGGTTCCATCTTCGTTGGCGGCTTTGGCCCAGGGAATATTCACAGCTCCCGGGATGTGCCCGCCGCGCTGGGCGGTTTCGGCCAAACCAGGCGGAGCAACGATTTTACCCGTGAATTCATCGGGCGAGCGGACGTCAACAAGGTGTGCCTCCTTTTTGAAGACAATCTGGAAGACATCGTCGCGGAAGGCCCGCAGACTAAGATCGGGTGCACTGGCATGGTAAGACGCCGGTGTGATCGTTGGCGGCTCGGTCGTGAGAGGCCGTTCTTCCAGTTCCCATTTCTTACGGCCTCCGTTGAGGAGTCGAACATCCTTGTGCCCATAGATCTTGAATTGCCAAAATGCGAACGCGGCAAACCAGTTGTTGTTGTCCCCGTAGAGAATGACCGTACTGTCCGGGGAGACCCCTGCCGCGCTGGAAAGTTGCTCGAACTGTTCTTGGTCGGGGATGTCGCGCCGAACATTGTCGTTGAGCTGGGTCGTCCAGTTCCATCCCACCGCATTGTTGATGTGACCTTTCTCGTAAGCGCTGGTATCGACGTCAACCTCGATCAACCGCACGGTAGGATCACCCCCATGAGAAGAAACCCATTCCGTACTCACCAATACTTCTGGATGCTTGTAGTCGCTCATTGAAAAGACCTCCTCGAAAAACTGATATGAAGTGGAATGTCGCTGGTTTACAAACGCTAGGTCGATATGCGGAGAGACTATCTACAACAACGCGTGCAAGCTTGCGGGACGAGACTTCGAAGAATAGACTTAAGAACAATCTCCATAAAATCATTTATACCACCAGAGTGCCAGTTTGTCAATATGCTTGTCCATTCTCGCACCGGTCGGTCCGGCAATAGCGTCCATTTCCGCAGCAATCTGGTCGGAGGGCAGGTGCTTCTCGTGACCAAAATGAACGGCGTCGTCACTCCGTGGTCGCGAGGCTGTCATTTCTCCTCGGCGCTAGCTCTGCTTGCCAACGTCTTGCCGGAACATGTGTAAGGAAGAAGTTTGCAAAACAATAGGTTGACAAAGTATCGCCACTTCAAACGCGGCCGCTGGCTGGTGTTTTCTTCCCCGGGGCATTGTGAGAATCTGCAGGCGTGCGGCAGCGCGAACGTCGAACACACCGGGCAACCACCGCCTCCAAGGTCGGCTTCCGCTGCGTCAGGATTATTTCGGGCGCGTTGCGGCAGTCATGGTGAGACCAGTGTCGTAATCCAGTTCTCGGGGAAGATAGCCATCGTCTTCACGTTGGCGAGTATATCCGGCATTGGCCCAGCTGACTGGAAAGTCCGGTCTCCACGCGCGGCGTCCCCAGTAATAACCGCGGAAGGGATCGCGGGAGACGTTCATCCAGTTTAGCAGGCGATCATGAAGGTCGTTGCGAGTGGCTGCGTGCGGTTTCGAGTCGATCAGGTTAACCATTTCAGACGGGTCAGTGTGCAGATCGTAGAGTTCGTCGCTGGTCATCAGATTGATGGCGAGCTTGAAGCGGCCGTCGCAGACACAGCGGATAGGCTGGAACGCCCCGAAGCCGTCGTGATCCACTTCGTAGCGGCCCCACTCGATGAATACCTCCTTGCGGCCGGCGGCGGACGGGTCCTTGAGCAGGGCCAGCATGCTGCCGCCTTCGAGCGTTTTGGGAACTTCGAAGCCGAAGAATTCCATGAGCGTGCCGCTGAGATCCAGGTGCGAAACGAGACTGGAGGAGGTGACGTTGGCGGGTGTGTGGCTGGGCCACCGGGCGAGAAAGGGGACGTGGGTAATCTCGTCATACATGGCAGGCCCCTTGTCCGTCAGGCGGTGCGATTCCAGGAAAACGCCGTGGTCGCTGGTGTAGAGAACCAGGGCGCCAGGCGCGTGGCTTTCCATGGCATCGAGCACGCGGCCAATTTCATGGTCGATGAAGGTGTGCGCTCCGAAGAACTGAGCGCTGTGGATGGGCGGCTGCACGCGATGGAGCCTTGGTGCCGCCCAAACGCGCTGTTCTTCCGGCTTCTCGCGCAGGTCGTCATTGACATTGGGGTTCGCGGGAAAGGTATAGTCCTCGTATATCCGGGTGAACTCGATGGGACAAAGCGAGGGGCCGTGCGGCTCGTCGTAAGCAACCACCAGGAGAAAGTCCTGGCCCTGGTGCTTCGCCAAAAAATCCACCGCGTGGTTGGTGACGCGGTGGCCGTAACAATATTCGGCCGTCCACGAGGGGTCGTTGCCCGTAGAACTTTTGCGCGAGCGCACGCGGTCCACCGGTGAAAGCTCGTAGAGGTAGTCCCGCATGTCATACCAATAGTCCTTGTCCCATCCGGCAGCGGGGCAGCCGGTGTCAAAATAATCCGTGCCGCTGAGGTGCCACTTGCCCATAAAGGCGCAGTGAATGCCTTTGTCCGTGAGGCGTTGGCCAATAGTGTGCGTCGTCTCGCCCAGCGGCATGCTGTTTCCCCAGACGCCGTTCGTGTGGGGACAAAGCCCCGTCCAGAGAGCCGAGCGAGCGGGCGAACAAACAGGCTGGCAATTATAGGCGCGCTCAAAACGGACGCCCTGTGCCGCAATGCGGTCCAGGTTCGGGGTCCGCAGGCCGGTTTTGGCATTGCAATTCAACATGTCATAGCGGACGGACTCGCCGAGAATCACGATCGCTTGGCGGGGCTGCGGCTTGTCCGCAGCGCTCCCGGCGCGAGCGGGCGGCTCGGCCGCGCCGCCGATACTCGCCGCGCCGGTAAATTTAATGAAATCTCTACGGTTCATGGGATGAAGACCTCGCAAACGATCCGTATCGGCTCAAGCTTTCTGGAGCGCCACCCATCGCAGCGTTCGAAGCTGCTTCATTTGTCGATCTTGAGCATGACCACGCCGTGTCTGGGCACTATGGCGCTATAACTCCCGTCAACCGTCCCCAAGTCCTTGTGTTGCCACAGGTCGCGAACCTTGGCGGGGGCTTGGACGCCGATGTCCTTAAAATTCAAGGTGATGGTCATCGCTGCCTCATTCCGGTTGAAGAGGCCCACGGCTTTGCCGCCATCGGCTAAGGGCTTCATCCAAATCTCCTTCGGACCTTCCTCCCACACCTGGCATCCTTGGACGCCGGACGGGTCCTGGTCGACAGCTATCACCTCGCGATTCGTGAGGATGGCCAGGGCCTCGCTTGACATGTCAGTCAGGTCGTTGCTGGCAAAGAGCGGCGCGGCGAGGATAGACCAAAGGCTCATCTGCGTGCGGTATTCTTCCTCCGTCATTCCCCCATTGCCAACATCGAGCATGTCGGGATCATTCCAGTGGCCAGGTCCGGCATATTTTTCCAGGCCGTTTTGCTCGAAGCCTATGTGGTCCATGAGTAGGTAATTATCGGAAATGTCCCCAGTGGTCCGCCACATGTTGCCCCCCACCGAAGGCGCCCATTTCCAAACGTCGGCCATGCCGTATTCACACAAACTATACAAAATGGGTCGGCCAGTGCGCAGCAAAGCTTGGTGCATTTTCTGGTATGCCTCTTGGATCTGATCGGGCTTGTAGACCGTGCCGCCGCTGCACCAGTCGTACTTCACAAAGTCGATTCCCCAATGCGCGAAGGTCTCCGCATCCTGATCTTCGTGGCCGTAACTTCCCTCCCGCCCGGAGCAAGTCACCGGACCCGGGGTGGTGTGGATGCCCACCTTCAACCCCAGGCTATGTATGTAGTCACACAGGGCTTTCATGTCCGGGAACTTGAGGATGTTAGGACGAAAAAATCCCGTCGCATCGTGGAAACCTTCCCACCCGCCATCAATCACCACGTACTCATACCCTGCCGCCTTCATGCCGCTGTCCACCAGCGCTTGGGCCTGCGCGCGAATCAGGGAATCGCTGATTTTGAACCGATAGTGGTCCCAGCTATTCCAGCCCATCGGGGGAGTGGGCGCCAAGCCCGTTGCTTGCGCCCATGATACCCGGCCAGGCCAGCACGCCATCAGGACCGCTAAGCAAGACACCACACCTATGAATTTTCGTCTGCCCATGTGTTTCCTCAATTAGAACTCAATATGCGCCCCCAACTCGACCACCCGAGGGGTACCGGTGGAGGTAATTTTGCCGAACGACCCATTCGACAAAGTTGTGTTGGGATTGCCCAGGGCAGCGTGATTAAATACGTTATAGAATTGCCCGCGGATCTGCAAATTCACACCTTCTCTGACTTTGAATGTCTTGTAGATTCCAAAATCCGTGTTCCATAAGCCCGGTCCGGTTAATATGCTTTGACCAGCGGTTCCAAACGTTCCCGTTGCCGGTTGCGCAAATGCCGCCGTATTGAACCACTCGGCAATTTGCGCAGCTTTCGAACGGCCGCCGGGCAAGGCGAAGCTTCCTACCAGATTAGCGGTCTCCAGGTTATCACCGTTCAGCAGCGGGTCTTTACCCGAAAGAACGGAAAGTGGTTCCCCGCTATAAACGGTATTAATCGCGTTGACTTGCCAACCCGCGACCGCCTTCTGGACGAACCGTGAGGACGAGCGTTCTCCAAAAGGTAGATTCCAAATAAAGGAAGTCACCCAATTTTGTGCATAGTTGAAGTTTAACCGACCATAGTCGAGTGCCTGATCGAACGGATCGCGTGTTCCGAGCCCGCCTTCTCCCGTCGGTGCAGTTATTCCCAGGGCTTGCGACCATGTATACGTCGAAAGGAACATAACATGCTGGGAATATTTTTTCCTGAAAGTCACTTCCAGCGCATTGTAATTGGAACTCAAGGCATTGGAATCGTTCTCGATGGGGCCGATCAGGGGGTACAGGCGACGGCTTTGAATGTTCCCTGTGGTTGCCGTAGAGGAATAAACGGCGGGGTTTCCGTCCAGAGAAGTGAATTGATCAGCGGCGGACGAACCAATATAGGCAACCTCCAGGCCGGCGTTTACCCCGATCGCTTGCTGGATTGAGAAACTCCATTCCTGATTCGCGGGGGTTTTCCACGGTAACCCCAAAATGGTCGTGGCCACGGTGGCCGGGAAAGGAATTGTGGCCAGTTGGGCAATATTTCCGGGAGCGGGGAACGGGAAGGGGTCCACCCCATTAAACGGGGAGCCGCTCCAGATGCTATTCAAACTCGTGTTGTATACGTTGATATTAAAGTCGAAAGGCGGCACATTGGCGAACCGATTCATGTTGATCGCGTCGGTATTGGGAATGAAATACGTGGCAAAGCTCGCCCGCAGCGCGGTCTTTCCGTTTCCGAACACGTCCCACGCTACCCCCACGCGCGGCGCCAGGTCGTCGAGGCGACTCCCCACGATATTGCTTGGCAAGCCGTGGTCTCCCGGATAGAGCATGCCGGGAAAGGCCAGAGGAAACAGGGTAGACTGCACTCCGGTAATAAAGGTGGACATCGACTTGTCCTCAGAGTTGTAGCCCGAAGTCGGGTCCCATCGTAGCCCCAGGTTAAGTGTCAAGCGCCGCGTGGCGCGAAAGTCATCCTGAAAATAGAAGCTCGGCAAGATCTGACGGATGCGGCTGATCGTCGGTTCTTCCTGCTCAAATTGGGAAGCATAACCCAGCAGAAAATCGGCGCCGGCATTCCCTGATTCAAATCCGTCATACGTTAAGGCTCCATCCGTGAGGTAGTTCTGAAGCTCATTGGCGCGGTTCTTGTAGATTTGTACCCCAAAGCGCAGCGTATGGGCGCCGTGTACCCACGACATCATATCGCCGATTTCGGTGTTGGGTATCCGATCGCGCGTGGGCGCCGCATCAGTGTCGCTCCAAAAACCTGAGACGCTCATGTGCGATTGTTGTCCCAAACCTGGAATCGCGTCACCCGTATCAATACCCAGGCCAAGCTGATCGAAATACGGGAAATCGTTCGACACGGGGTCGCTAACGCCAAAAGCATCGCGGTTGTAAGTCACATGGAACTCGTTCAATAAGTTGGGGGTGAAAATGTGCGTATATCGGAGGGTCCAGTTTTGGTGCCGCGTGGGTAAAATTGAGGCTTGGGCGGGGCTGGTGGCTGTGGTCCGCCCCGCTATCTGGGGAATATTGTCCAGGAAGTACAGGAAGGATATCCTGTCGTGCGACCCAACTTCGTAATCGGTATGGCTGACCAATTGATTCTGATCAAGAGTGGCGGCGGGAGAAAAAATGAAGAAGCTGCCGGTCGGGTCGTTGGCGGCAGGCAATTGTTTCTGTATATAGTTTGTGGCAAAGGTAGTGATTTGTGCCGGGGGAATGATATTGTTCGAGAAGGTCCCTCCCAGCGGATTCGTCAAGGCTTTGGACAAGGCGGAGAAGTTCCCCGCTCGCTCGGCAGCGGTTAGGGTGGGGTATTCAGTTACCCCAGGAGTGCCAACCTGCCTCGTTCCTTGATAAGAGGCAAAGAAAAAGAGTTTGTTCTTAATAATCGGTCCGCCCACGGTTCCACCAAACTGGTTGCGCTTGAAGATGGGAACGGTCGAGGCAAAGAACGGACGCGAATCCATGTCGTAGTTGCGTACAAATTCAAAAGCGCTACCGTGAAATTGGTTTGTGCCCGACTTGGTTTGAGCCCAGACTTCGGTGGAGCCACGGCCCTGCGTCGCGTTTACGCCTCGAGTCTCCACAGTAAACTCCTGAAGCGCATCGGGATTGGGAAAGGAGTCCGCCAAGTCGTAAAAGGTATCGTTGTTTGTGCCCCCATCCAAGCTGTAGTTGAAATCGTTCGTCCTGGTGCCCGGCGCGCTGAATTGGAGTTGGACCATTCCGAATTGTCCGCCAGTCGCCTGGCCGAAATTTCCTCCGCCCGCCTGGTTGATCACTCCGGGAGTCAAGCCCAGCAACTGTACCGGGTTCCGGCCGTTGAGGGGCAGGTTGACGAGTTGGCTGGATTGAACGGTCTGGTCAATTGAAGCCGACGAGGTCGTGACCGGCGGGGGGGTTCCCGTCACCGCGACGGTCTGGGTGCTCGTGCCCAATCGCAGAACCGGCGCCACCGTCATCTGTTGCTGAACGTTGAGGGTTAGCCCACTCATGTTTAGCGTTTCAAACCCTTGGGCGGTGACACGCAGGCTATAGCGGGCGGCCGAAAGATCAGTGAAATTGAAGTAGCCCTGCGCGGATGACAGGGCTCGTCTCGTTACCCCCGTTTCGACGTTCGTCAAAACCAGTTCAGCGCTGGGAATGGCCGCGCTTGAGGGGTCGACAACGGTTCCGTTAATTGACGCCGTTTGCTGCGCCAAAGTATCTTGGCTTCCCACGGACAGGAGGCCAACGATCATTGCGAATAGCATGAGGTTATGCCCCATCTTCATTCTGCGCCATCCTCCTTCAGTCCACTCACGAAGGCCAAAGACGAGTGGCTGGCGCGGTAAGCTTACGTGCTGCATCCCTTCGAATCCAGAATTGTCGCGATGCATGTTCCCAGCCTCCTTTTGACTTGAGAAAAAACAACTGCTGCAAGTAACTCTTAATCACACTTCAGGCATGCGAGGGTCCCCTGTCAGTTGCGTCCTGCCCGCAAACTGTGGGCTTGTGAGCATGGAAACCTGTCACCTGACGGGTGTGCGCGTACCGCGCCCGTTAGCTTTCCCCAAACGAACGCAAATTCGGCCAAAAACAAAAAACCCACTGCGGACTTTGTGTCCGACAGTGGGTTGGAGTTTGATTCTTAGAACGATCTGGCGTTTAGGCGATTCCTCTCCATGTCGGCACGAGTGGGGTACAAACGCGACAGACAACTGTGCCGAATTGGAGTGTTCGACCCATTACCAAAACTGTAGTTTACCTCTTCCACCTAAAAAATCAAAATTGAATTTTGTTATCATCACCATCAATAGTTTTTATGATTTTAGTCCTGTGCCCCGTCCACGCTGTGATGAGTGTGGTCGCCTTGGGCAAGGGTCGCAGGGATTTGTTGCAGGTGTAGGTCCAGTCTTTTGTCAATTGTGGCAGTTGCTCTCTAATTGAGCTAGAAAAGTGCTTCCAAGAAGCCTCCTGGCTCTTACCAAGGTGGCGCGACAGTCGAATGCCCTTGACGAAAGTCGAACTTCTGTTAACTGACGGCCAGTCAGTCGGCCTCTTCCCATCGTCGGCCGATGTCCACCGGCCCTTTCGTTCCCACCTTTTTTGTTGAACCTCGCTCGCGTTCACGATTGATGCGGTCGCCACTGATTCGCGAATCAGCGAAACGACCCATCCGACAACGTACTTTATACGCCGTGGACCGCTGGCTTTGAAGATTTGTGTGCGAGATGTGTGCAGGGCACCGCCGTGAAAGCGGGGAGCCTTACTGGAACTGTAAGGATTCAATTTTCGGCAAAGCGAAGGCAAACTGTTATAAAGCACGCCGGATTCGGGTATCATGGACCATGCCAAGATGGATTCTTAGCTGCCATAAAGGTTCCGCTGGAAGACTTCCGCCGTTTGCTGCTTCTAGGCAGCAACCCCTCTCAAGGAAGAAGCGACGTGTTCTTCCCAGACAATCGCGATCTCTACGCGAATGTAAGTAGGGCCCTTTGTTGAGAATGAAAGCGGTGATATGGTCGCGCAACAAAAGAGCTGGTTGCGCAGATAGCTGGCGAGAGACCGCCACCTTACAGATAGGCGGCGCCGATTTTCCTCCCACTACAAAATACTCATCCTACCAGGTCTCTTTTTGCTGTAATATCCGCTCCGTAAAACGCGCATCCGGAGGAACTGATGCCCTCTCGACTCACGAAACACCTGGTTTGGACACCTGTATCCAAGCGCGCGCCGGCCGGATATGCGCCCACGGCCATGACTCTGATGCAGGAGCCGTCAACCGAGACACTGTCGCTGGATATCGCCATGTCGGCCCACGAGCAAACGATCTATTTGCTGCATGTTGGCGCAGAGATCGAACAGCTTCTCATGGTGCAGTATTTGTACGCCGCTTTCTCCCTAGGTGGATCACATCTGACTGAAGCCCAACAATGCCTCGCCCGACACTGGCGGACCGTGATCGCGGAGATCGCGCGAGAAGAGATGGGCCACTTGGCAACCGTCGAAAACCTGCTTACACTGATCGGAGGGGCACTCTCATTCGAGCGAGAGGACTATCCCGCGCCGGCGAACCTCTATCCCTTTCCTTTCGAGCTTGAGCCGCTAACGAAGAAGTCTTTGGGTAAATACGTTTTGGCTGAAATGCCGTCTGAGGAAGTCGTTCAGAAGCTTGGCTTGACTAATGAAATAAACGAGATCAAGAAATACGTGGGTGATGTAATGTCCGGCGATCCCAATGCCGTGCATCGCGTTGGTCTTGTGTACCAGGCGATCCAAAAACTGTTCCAAGCGCCAGAGACGCCGCAAGAGCCACCCAAGACACCACCGGCCTTTATTCACTCGGACGATATTTCGGCTGCTTCCTTGCGTTTTCAGGTGCGACCCACCGAATGGGGATTGGGCCAGGCGGACGTTCTGGTCCTTTCTTCCGTGGATCGCCCATCGGCGATAACGGCGATTCAGGCAATCTCGATCCAAGGAGAAGGTTCGACAGTGAAGGATCTTCCGACCTCGCACTTCGGGCGGTTTTTGGAGATCTATCGCAACTTTCCAGATGAAAAAGACTGGAAGCCGGCGCGGAACGTGGCATCCAATCCAACAACAGACGATGACGTTTCCCATGACCGACAAATTACCAATAAGATCGCCGTGATCTGGGCCGAGCTTGTCAACCTTCGCTATCGGATGGCGTTGATGTTCTTGAGCCACTCCTTTCATATGGAAGCTCCATTGGACGTCTCGGCGCGCTCGCCCCGAGGTCTGCTGATCACTTGGACGTTCGGTGAGATGTACAACCTACGCTCGATTTCGGATATCTTGATGGACTTGCCGCTGCATGAGAAGGACGACGGTCTACGGGCTGGTCCGCCGTTCACGATGCCATACTCGTTTTCGCTGTCGGCTCACGAACCGGGACGGTGGCGGCAGCATCGCGACCTCATCCAGGCGTCGCAGAAATACATCGCCGACCTTCAGGCGGCCGGCGCTGGACACGAGAAGTATCTGCAAGGCTTGGCTACCGCCGATCAAGATGCACTAACCCAGATCACCGCCATTTTGGGAGGATTCTGACCATGGCCCACATCGTTGAACTACGCCTTTTGCCTCCCTTCGCCATCGGGAGATTGGGCGCCTCGCCCGAGCCAATGGACAACTATGAATTGCGCATCGTAGATCCCATCGGATATCGGCAGATCGTCGCCGCCGACTCGCTATTGGTTCATCCTAAGACCGCGGAACTCAGCGTCAAGAAGGCTCCTTTTGAGGTGTCGTTCCGGGATGCCAGCGGAAATATTAGGCCCATTTCGCCTTTTCTGGAAGTTTGGGCCAGACTCGCTGGAAGCGATCAACTGATGCCGTTGGATGAACATTTGTTG
>JASHTO010000523.1 GCA_030040515.1 Terriglobia bacterium | reverse complement strand
AGATTTTTACGCAAACCTATTGGCGGGGGCACGCTTTGGGGCGTCCGATTCTCGGCACGCGGCGCACCGTGCGCAGTTTCAATCGCCCGCGGCTGCTGGGATATTTCCGGCGGCACTATGCTCCCAACAACATCTTGATTGCCGCAGCGGGCCACTTGCGGCACTCCCAGCTTGTGGATCTGGCCGGGAAAGAGTTTGGCGACCTGCCCGCCGGCCCGGCGCTGCGGACGGGCCCCATCCCCGTCGCCCACCCCCACCTCCAGGTGCGGCACAAGAAAGACCTGGAGCAAGTCCATGTCTGCGTGGGCGCACCCTCTTACCCGCAATCTCATCAGAATCGCTTCCCATCGTATATCCTCAATGCGGTACTGGGAGGTGGTATGAGCTCTCGCCTTTTTCAGAATATCCGCGAGAAGCGGGGACTGGCTTACGCGGTATTCTCCGGCCTCAACAGCTTTCACGATGCGGGTTGCCTGAGCGTTTATGCCGGGACGTCAACGGAGAAAGTAAAGAAGGTGATTGAGCTGGTGCTCGGGGAATTCTGCGACCTGAAGTCGAAGCCCATCACCGAGGAAGACCTTCAGCGCGCCAAGGATTATTTGAAGGGGAGCCTGCTGCTCAGTTTGGAGTCCTCCACGAGCCGCATGGGGAATGTGGCGCGGCAGGAGATGTACTTTGGCCGCTACATTTCCCAGGACGAAATCGCCCGCAGCGTTGATGCCGTTACCGCCCGGCAAGTCCAGGAAGTAGCGCAGGAGTTTTTCCACCGCGACCGCCTGGCGATTACCGTTTTGGGGCCCGTCAAAGGCCTGAAACTCTCCCGCGCTTCCCTCGCCTGCTGAATCTAACGAGACTTGCACGCGTGAATCGGATGCAGCGTTTGGTTTTCTGATTCTCCGCAATCCGTCCTATAATCGCAGTCAGCCCTATGGACGTGGTCCGACAAGTCAGGGAATTGCGGGACGCTTCACTCCACCGGGAGGCCGTGTGAGCCTGCGCGTGTGCGTCCTCGGCAGCGGCAGCAAGGGAAACTCGACGCTTGTGTCGACAGAAAAAACTCGCATCCTCATCGATGCGGGGCTGAGCCGCCGCGAAACTTTTGCGCGGCTGGCCGCAGTGGGAGAGCGCACCGACGGTTTCGACGCCATCCTGATTTCACACGAGCATGTGGACCACGTGAACGGCTTGCGCCTGCTCGGAATCGAATGGAAGACGCCGATTCATATCACCCACCCGACATTCGACACAATTTCCTGGGACGCTAAACTCAGCGCATTTGAGTTTTTCACGCCGGGGGTGAAGTTCTCAATCGGCGATATCGAAATTACGCCGTTTTCCATCCCGCACGACGCGGTCGACCCGGTGGCCTTCACGCTGGAATCGCAGGGCATCAAAATCGGCGTGGTCACGGACCTCGGTTACGTTCACGAAGTGGTTAAGCAGCGGGTGAAGGGCTGCCATTGCCTCATCTTTGAGTCGAATCACGATTTGGACATGCTCAAGGTCGGACCTTACCCGTGGCACGTGAAACAGCGCGTGATGAGCCGCCACGGCCACCTTTCCAATATGGCGACTGCGGGATTTCTTACTGAAGATTTCGACGGCGAAGCTCAGGTGCTGGTGCTCGCGCATTTGAGTGAGACAAACAATCATCCCGAAATCGCCCGCCTGACCGCCGAACAGGCTCTGGCTCAACACGCCAATTCCGGGCGCACGGCGTTGCACGTGGCCAGTCAATCGGCTCCCACCGAGATCTTCGAATTCTAATTTCTCCGCCCGCCTCGCTGCCCGCACCCTCACCCTTTGTGTTAGGATGCCTTCTGCGCTTTACGCCCTGGTTGGGGCGGAAAGTGCAAATCACGATTTGTCAATCGGCAACCCTATGATTCCCCGCTACACGCGCCCGGAGATGGGCCGCATCTGGACGGACGAAAACAAATTTCAGAAGTGGCTGGACGTGGAGATTGCCACGGCGGAGGTGGAAGCCGAAGCCGGGCTGATCCCCAAGAGCGCGGCGCGCGCCATTCGCAAGAAAGCTCGCTTCGAGGTGGAGCGCATCCTCGAAATCGAGCGCCAGGTGAAGCACGACGTGATCGCATTCACTACCAATGTGGCAGAACACATCGGGCGCGAAGGCCGCTTTCTTCACTACGGCCTGACCTCGAACGATGTCGTAGACACAGCGCAGGCGCTGCTGGTGCGTGAAGCCTCCGCAATATTGCTGGCTGGCCTCGACCGCCTGGGCGTGGTCCTGAAGCGGCGCGCCTTCGAGTTCCAGCACACGCCGATGATCGGCCGCACGCACGGCATCCACGCCGAACCCATCACCTTCGGCTGCAAGCTGGCCATCTGGTACGCGGAAAACCAGCGCAACACGGAGCGGCTTGCCTATGCCGCCGAACAGATGCGCGTGGGAAAAATCTCAGGCGCCGTCGGAACCTACACTCATCTGCCTCCCGCGATTGAGCGGGGAATCTGCGCGCGCCTGGGCCTGGAGCCGGCCCCGGTGTCATCGCAGGTCATTCAGCGCGACCGGCACGCCTTTTACCTCTCGACGCTCGCGGTGGTGGCGGCGTCGCTCGAAAAAATCGCGCTCGAGGTGCGAGGACTTCAGCGCACCGAGGTGCGCGAGGTGGAGGAGTACTTTTCGCCGGAACAAAAAGGCTCCTCCGCCATGCCGCACAAGCGCAACCCTGTTACCGCGGAGCAAGTCTGCGGCTTGGCGCGCGTGGTGCGCTCAAACGCTCAGGCGGCGCTTGAGAACGTGGCGCTCTGGCACGAGCGCGACATCTCGCACTCGTCCGTCGAGCGCGTCATTCTCGCTGATTCCACCATTCTCCTTGACTACCTCCTCGCCAAAACCACGAACCTGGTGGAGAAAATGTTCGTTTACCCCGAGCACATGCGTGAGAACCTGGATCTCCTGAAGGGTCTGATTTTTTCCGGGCAATTGCTGCTGGATTTGGTGGAAAAGGGAGCGCTGCGCGAGGACGCCTACCGCTGGGTGCAGCGCAATGCCATGCAGGTGTGGGAGACGCGCGAGGAGTATCGCACCCTGGTGGAGCGCGACGATGACATTCGCCGCTACCTCAAACCCAGCGAAATCGCCGAAGTCTTCAACGTGGAGCGCTATCTCACGCACGTGGACGAAATCTTCGAGCGAGTCTTCGGCAAGTAGGCCGCTTCAGGACGATATCGAACGCGTTCACAGGCGATTCATCGCGCTGGCTAGGTAACCCGCACCGAAGCCGTTATCGATGTTCACGACGCACACATTGGGCGAACAACTGTTCAGCATGCCCAGCAGCGCTGCGAGTCCACGGAAGCTTGCTCCGTAACCGACGCTTGATGGAACGGCGATTACGGGTACAGCCACCATACCCGCAACCACGCTGGGTAGCGCACCTTCCATTCCGGCCACGCAGATGATGATGCGCGCTTCACGCAGATGCTGGCTCTCACCCAGCAGGCGATGAATTCCCGCCACGCCCACGTCGTAGAGCGAGTCAACGCGGTTCCCCATGATGCGGGCCGTGACCAAGGCTTCTTCGGCCACGGGAATGTCTGACGTGCCCGCGCACACCACCACGACTTTTCCCTTGCCGCGGATCTTGCGGTCCTGGTGAATGGAAATCGCCCCGGAGAGCGCGTGGAACTCCACGCGGGGATCGAGCGGGCGCAGCAGCTCATAAAGCGCGCGGTCGCCGCGCGTCACCAGAATGTTGTGCCGGTTGCGCAACATGCGGCGCACGATGCCTTCCACCTGGGAGGGCTCCTTGCCGCGCGCAAAGACGACCTCCGGGAATCCCTGCCGCAGCGAGCGGTGGTGGTCGATCTTGGCGTAACCGAGGTCTTCGTAGTTCAGATTGCGCAAGCGGTCGACGGCAGCCTCAACGGACAGCTTGCCCCCCCGCACTTGCTTCAGCATGTGAGTGATTTCTTCAGGCGTCAAAATTGCCTCCGCATTGCAGTATACCAGTCCCGCACCGGAAGCGCGTAGTAGCACCCCAAAACTATATTTGATCGGTGTTAAAGGCGTGGCGGATGGATCCCGCCATTGGAGGGAATAGAACGAATTTGCGACACTCGACAAAGTCCTGATCTATTCTCGGACATGTTTATGCTTTGGAGTGACCATAAACTCACCATCAGCGATTGACAAAAAATCGCTTTGGACGACGAATTCGTTCAGATCAAGGCTATCGCCTGCGTGTATGCGATCAAAAATTTTGCGAATTTCAGCGTGGTTGTTGTCCTTGGTGAGAAACCGGAAGGCTGATGCGGCAACGTATTCTCGACAAAGTTCAAAGGAAATCCAGCGCCGCTTCTCCTTCTCCGCCACTTGTCCTGTTGTATTCGAGCCCGCGAAAATATCGAGTACTACATCACCAGGCTCTGTCAACATTCTGATGAAAAACTCTGGCAATTTGGCGGGGAAACGTGCCGGGTGGGGTTCTTCTCCCACGGTTTTACAGCCATCAAGGTACTGCCCATTAGATTCCGTGTTCGGAATTTGCAGCAGATTCGGAGGAATGGCCCCACCGTTGTCTTTGCCGAAGGCCGACCCAATATCGTGACCCGATGGGCGCACTTTTGGCTTATAAAACGCCTTTGGGTCTTCTAGAAGTTTTTTCATACGCTCGCTATATGGCGCAAGCACTTTGGTTATATCCGACTTTGGCCATTCACTTTTGCTAAACCACCACACAGTATTCACAGCATCTTTGACTCTCAATTTACGTTTGTTCACCCACTCGATGGGAGCTGGCAGCTTTGAAGGGTTAAACCAGTAAAAATCTTCCGCGAGAAAAAAACCGATATCATCGCAAAACTTGATGAGCACCCGAAAATTATACAGACTGCGCGTCGGAGTACCCTTCTCATATGCTCCGCCA
>JASHTO010000522.1 GCA_030040515.1 Terriglobia bacterium | reverse complement strand
CCCACCCGGTGAGGCCCAAGCCGGATCTTTCCGTCACGTCCGTGAAAGTGCCGTCGCGGTTGTTCTTGAAGAGGTGCTGGGTGGGTGTCTTGCCATCGGGGTAGGGTTCCTCACCTGGTAGTCGATCGCCATTGGTGAGGTAGATGTCGAGCCAGCCATCCTGGTCGTAGTCGAAAAAGGCCACCCCACTGCCCTTGGCTTCAATGATGTATTTCTTGTGCTTAACGCCGCCCCACACGTTGGGGACGTTGAGACCAGCCTCCTTCGCCACATCCACGAAAGTGACGGGGGAGGGGGCTTCCGGGCGAGGTCCGGTGGCTGCCTGAAGTAAGGGTGTTCTTGTCCATCGCCAGAGAGGAGTGGTGAGAGCCTCAAGAATTCCTGAACCCAGCAATACCCCCGAAGAGCCCAGCCAATTGCGTCGCGAAGATTTCATCTCATCCTTGAGGCGCTACAGCGAACCGTCGCCTTTTGTCCTGTACCCCCTGCCTGGAAACAGTACCGGCTCTCAGCGAGGAAATTCCAAAGAGCCATTATACTCTGGAGCGCTCGAGCGAGCCGTGGGTAGCCTCGGGGCAAGCTTGGGCGCCTTTACTGCAAACCTGACTGACAGTCGCGTTCGGTGCGGTCAGGGTATTTCTTTGTTGGCGACAAGTCGATAATGAAAATTCTGGGTAATACTCGTTGGCCTGCAAATCTGTGGGGGCCCCCAACTCTCGCCCCGCTTGGTCGCGCGCCTTCCGCACTCGCCGCTCCAAACGGTTGACGTCGAAATCTTCATCGCTTATGGTCATTCGTACCACGACCTCAAGGGTCTGTGGCAAGGGCTCACCTCCATGGGGTCGTTGGCCTGACTCTTACTTGGTTCGTGAGCCTTTTAACTTCTTCCCGGCCGCCTGTAAAGCGCTGTGGAAATGACGCGCCTACGGCGACGATCACCTCTCAACTGACAAAAAGATTACACATCCGTGGTCCAGCAAACCTTTGGCCACTGCCTGATTCTCACTGGCCCCGGCGGCGATGCCCAGCACGTGCTTCACCTCTTTTTCATCTACGCCCACGGCCACCAGCACGTGGTGCTCGCCGAAGATCACCCCGTCCAGGTAAATGATCAGCAACTCCAGATCGTCCAGGCGCCGCTCGCACAAGCGTCGCAGATCGGCTTCGCTCGCTTCCATCGCCTAGCGGCTCACGCTGGAGCGCGCAACCCCCACCGTTTCCGCCATCTCCGGCAGCACCGCTTGGTACTGCCGCGTCGAGACCCCGTGCCAGCCGATCTCGCCGCCCTTCTTTCCCCGATGCGGCGCCCCGGCCACCCTTTCCGCTGACAGCCTCAGCACCGCCTCGATCTGCGCCCGCCCCAGCTCGTCGATCGCCAACTGCGACTGCTCGACCAGTTCCACCATCGGCAGCAACCCTTGCCCGTGCTTCCCCAGGTACCTCCCCAAGTCCTCGCTATTTCCCTTGCCCACGATGTGATATGGTTTCTCCACGACGGTTCTCCTTTTTGAGATTTTCCCAACCCGATTCTATCCGAACCGGGTCAGAGAACCGTCGCTCAACCTTCAACGGAATTCAGGACACCTTCTCGAATAATTAACTGCCCCACAGCGAGGAGCATGTTTCCATTCATTCACATTTGCTTTCGCAATTTCGAACTGCACACCCATATATTAATACGCAGCGACGCCCGACCTCAAACTTCTTACACCCGCGGCTTGACGGCACACCCCTGCGAGGGTGTTGCTTGATTGCCCGCAACGGCTGTTGCAGAATATTAGCGACGTGCCGACGCAGGCAACGGATGGAGGGAAATGATGCCGGTTGATAGTCATCAGCATTTCTGGCAATGGAGTAAGGGGTGGTTCTCCCGTCCTGAACCGGTGTTGTCCCGAGACTACCTACCTACGGATCTCGATCCGATACTGAAGGCGCACGCTATCGATAAAACGGTCGTCGTGCAGACCTCACCAGTGGTAGCTGAAACAGATTTCTTGCTGGAACTGTCCGAGTCAGCCGATTTTATTGGCGGTGTGGTCGGCTGGCTCGATCTGGAGTCTTCTGATTTTCCGAAATCGCTGGAACGGTATTGCCGAAATCCCTACTTCGTCGCAGTGCGTCCCATGCTTGAGTGTCTTCCGGACGATGGCTGGATCCTGCGCCCGCAAGTACTGGATTCGCTCTCGTTAATTGCGAGCTGGGATGTGGCATTCGACTTCCTGGCCCTGACACGGCACCTCCCCTATGTCCTGAAAGCACTTGAAAAGATTCAGAACCTGCGTGCCGTCATCGACCATTTGGCGAAGCCGGAAATCAAGGCCGGCAGGATCCATCCCTGGCAAGAGTTGATGCAGGAGGTTGCGCTGCACCGAAACGTCTATTGCAAGCTCAGCGGTATGGTGACTGAAGCCGATTACCAGAACTGGAGCCTCGAGAACTTGCGTCCCTACGCAGATCACGTTATGGAGCAGTTCGGAGCCGAGCGTGTGATGTTCGGGAGTGATTGGCCAGTGTGTCTGCTCGCTGCGAGCTATGACCAGGTTTTGTCAACGACGCGAACCCTGGTAACAACCGCCTTAGGGGCGGGTGCGGAGGCGACCGTCTTCGGGGGCAGCGCCGCGCGCTTCTATCGCTTGGAAAGCAAGTCTCCCTCAAAGCCCACGGACTGAACGGCCCATCATTTCCAGGAGCGACTCCGCAACCTGTTTTGCAAACTCCTCATCGTTGATGTTCGTATCGATTTCAATAAGAGGGATTCGCGGGTCGAGGGAGGCCTTCAGAGCGTTCAGGTAGCTCTGGTCCGATTCGGGAAAATAAAAGGGCTCGCCCGGAAGGTCAAGGGCCGAGACGCCCTTGAGCGGCATGCAAAATGTAACCGGTCCGCGAGCGCGGTTAAGCTTAGCGGCGGTGATTCTTCCCAGTTCAGCACATTCCTCAGGAGTCGTGCGCATCAGGGTGACGTTGGGGTTGTGCGAGTAAACCACGTGGTTCCGATATTTTTGGGGGACTGAATCCATCGGCCCGAAGTTCACCATGTCGATGGCTCCCGGGCAAACAACCTGCGGGATGCCTTTGCGTCCGGCAGCCTCCAGCCGGAAGGGACCCGAGCTCATCACTCCGCCCGCCAACTCGTCGGCAAGTTCAGTCGTGGTTATATCGAGCACGCCAGCAATGCAGCCGTCTTCAATCAGACTTTCCATGGCCTGTCCGCCGGTTCCTGTAGCATGAAAGACCAGCACCTCGAAACCGTGCTCCTCCAGAATTCGGCGGGCCATTGTCACGCACGGCGTGGTTACGCCGAACATGGTTGTCGCCACGAGCGGCTTTGCCTCCCCTTCCCCTGCGGCTTCCCATTTCACCATGCCGGCAATCGCCGCCGCCGCATTGGTCAGGATGCGGCGGGAGAGAACGTTCAAACCGGCGATATCCACCACGGGGTAAACCATCGTAATGTCCTTGGTCCCCACATACGGCCGCGTATCTCCGGAAGCCAGGGTTGAAACCATCACTTTCGGAAACCCAACCGGCAGCGAACGCATTGCCGCGGTGCCGATGGTCGTTCCCGCGGAACCCCCGAGGGAAATCAATCCGTCAATTTGCTGGTCCCCGTGTAGGCGGCGAATCACGGCGGCGGCCCCGGATGCCATAACCGCAATCCCCTTTCCACGATCATGCTCATTTAGGAGTTCGGCCAATTCCCGACCCCCGGCCCGAGCGACATCTTCCCGGCGGACGTCGGGAGGAAACCCCGGTGCGCCCAGAACGCCCGCGTCAATCACCAACGCTCGGAGACCTACGGATTCAATGCGGTTTTTGAGGTAAGCGAACTCCGAACCCTTGGTATCGAGTGTACCTAGGATGGCGACGATTTTCTGGCTCATCGGAATCCAATGCCTAATCGGCTTGTCTTCGCTTCTGATTCGTGCGGTGACAATCCTCAACGCATAGGAAGCTCACCGGGAGGAACCAGTCTACAGTCTGGGAGAGTGCGTAGAATGGCTTCGGGACCAGGGGGACAATAGACCGCAATCAGCTTTAAAGGCTCCCATCCGGTGTTGACCGTAGCGTGGAAAATGTCAGCGGGAATGTGAACGGTATCGCCTTCGGCCACCGGTTCCCATCGCTCGCCATGGATGTCAATCATCTGTTTGCCGCGTCCGGATATGACGTAAAGAATCTCCTCGCAACCCGGATGATTGTGCTTGGCGTGTCCCTTGCCTGGCTCAAGAATGACCACCCCCATCGTGAAGCCTGAAGTGTGGGTTACGCGAGGCTCGCTCATCCACTTGATCGTGCCCCAATCAAACACCATGGTTTCAACGTCCGAAGGGTGAACGAACCGCAAACCTTGAAATTCGGCCATGCTACCCTCCTTATTCTCAGGCCTGACCTCTCCCCGCGAGGGATTTGAATTTTTGCACCTGTTCGGTGATCGCCCGCTCAGTGGGCAACCGTTCCATGCTGGACGCACCAAAGAATCCCGCGACGCCGCGCGTCCTGCCAAGGACGTAATCAACGTCATCGGGTTCAGCGAGCGGGCCGCCATGGCAAAGAGTGAGAACCTGGGGATTGACCGACGACGCCGCGTCGCGAACGGACTGGACCAGTTCAACCGTCTGGTCGAGCGTAAGGCTGGTCTTGGCGCCGATGATTCCTTTGGTGGTCAATCCGGCGTGGGCGACGATGATATCTGCCCCGGCCTGGGCCATGCGCCGCGCCTGCTCCGCATCAAACACGTAGGGGCATGTCAGCAGGTCCATCCGGCTTGCCTGATGGATCATCTGAATTTCGAGTTCAAACCCCATCCCCGTCTCCTCAAGGTTGGCACGGAACATGCCATCAATCAGGCCCACCGTGGGGAAGTTTTGAACCCCGGCAAATCCCAGGTTTTTAAGGTCCCGCAGGAAGAAATCCATCGAGCGGAAAGGGTCTGTGCCGTTGACACCCGCGAGCACAGGAGTTCTTTCCACGATGGGCAGAACCTCGCGGGCCATCTCCACGACAATGGCGTTCGCGTCCCCATAAGCCAGCAGTCCTGCCAGCGAGCCCCGCCCTGCCATGCGGTAGCGGCCGGAATTGTAAATGACAATCAGGTCCGCCCCGCCCCGCTCGGCACATTTTGCCGAAAGTCCTGTTCCCGCCCCCGCGCCGATGATGGACTGTCCAGAAGCGACAACGCCACGAAGCTTTTCGAAGTGTTGATTTCTGGTCAAGTATATTCTCCCCCTTCAGGAGCCCGAGCCCGTGGCCGCCTGGCTCAGGCTCGGCGTGGGCGCCTCCGGCGGCAAAAGATTCAAGTGGCGTAATTCCCCCCAGAAGTCGTCGGGGATGGACGTGCTCAACAGTTGAAAGTTCTCATCGACCTCAGCCACGGAACGCGCCCCCGGAATGATTGCCGCTGCCGCGGGATGCGCGAGGGGAAATTGCAACGCTGCTGCCTTGAGCGGTACATTGTGCCGCGCGCAGACGGCCTCGATGGCCGCCACTCGTTCCATGATGGCCGGCGGAGCTTCAAGATAGTTGTAGGTCGCTCCGGGCCGCGCGCCGGTGGCCAGGATTCCGCTATTATACGGACCGCCGATGATTACGCTGATGTGCTTGCGTTCGCAGATCGGAAGCAACTCGCGCAATCCTGTGTGGTCGATCAGCGTGTATCTGCCGGCGACGAGTAGACAGTCGAAATCGCCCTCGCGCGCAAACCGGGCAAGCATTTCCGCCTGGTTCATGCCTACGCCGATGGCGCGCACAACACCCTCGCTGCGAAGCTTGGCGATGGCCGGGTAGACAACGCCCATCGCCTCAACCCAGTTGCGATCGGGATCGTGGATGTTCAAGATGTCCACGCGAGAGAGGTTCAGCCGTTGCAGGCTTCCTTCGAAAGTCTTCATGATACCGTCATAGCTGTAGTCGAAAACCGGGCGCACGGGTGGCACGTTGGCGAAGCGATGAAAAACATTGGGATCGCGCTCCCCTTCGTCCGGCACCAGGGTGTACCCGACCTTGGTGGCCACCACGATGGACTCGCGGTCGCACTTGGGCAACACGCGTCCCAGGCGAGTCTCGGCCTTGCCGAACCCGTAGATCGGCGCGGTATCAAAATAATTAATTCCGAGATCAAGGACGCGCCGGACCGTGGCGCCGGCATCATCCTCTGAAGGGTCTTCATAAAGCCCTCCCAGCGGAACGCTTCCGAATCCCAGGCGCGTGACCCTGAGCTCGGTCCGGCCAAGCTGGATTTTCTCAATCGGATTCATGACTCAGCCCCCTCCACACGCATGCGGTCTCGTACTTGGCGGCATGAAAAGATAATATGGTTTGCGGCCATCGGGGCGTGAGCGCTACCACCTACGGTCGAAGAGTTGAATCGTCCTCTAGGCGCCAAAGCCACGCCACTTCAGGGCCGAAAACACCTGACCCCCGCAAGTTGTGCGGCGGGCTAAAGCCCCCGCCGTTCCCCCTGAGATCGCTATACAGAGCGACATAAATTGTAGCGGCGCTCTACGACCCGTCGCCAGAAGACG
>JASHTO010000521.1 GCA_030040515.1 Terriglobia bacterium | reverse complement strand
GTGTACGACCCGCTCGGCGTCTGCGTGTTCGCCGTGTCCGTGTCCGTAATGTTGATGCTCGAATAAGTTCCCTGCCCCGCCGAAAGCGCCGTCGCCGCGCACGTGTCCGTACCGTTTCCCGTTCCGCTCGCCGCGCACGTGAAACCTGACACTCCCGTCAGCGTCCCCGGCCATACGTAATTCGACAGCCCGCCCGTCGCCGTGTACACTAGCGGCGTGCAGGACGCACCCCCCGCGCACGTGTCCGTACCCTTTCCGAAATCACGCCCCGTCACCGCCGCCGCCAGCGTCCCCGGCGTCTGCGACCCTCCCAACTGCGCATTCACCGTCAGCGATGTGTTCGCGAACGTATACGACCCGCTCGGCGTCTGCGTGTTCGCCGTGTCCGTGTCCGTAATGTTGATGCTCGAATAAGTTCCCTGCGCCAGGGACAGGGACGGAGCCGAGCACGTATCTGTGCTGTTCCCGGTCCCGCCAATCGTACAAGTGAACCCTGTTACCCCGGAGACGGTATTGGTGGCCGGCCAGTTGTAATTCGGCAATCCCCCCGTCGCCGTGTACACCAGGGGCGCACATTTGGCGCTGCTCGCGCACGTATCGCTGCCTACCGCGAAGTCTCGCCCGGTCACCGCCGCAGCCAACGTGGCGGGCGATTGGGAACCTCCAAGCGCCGCATTAACCGTCAGCGACATAACAGGGAAAGTGAATGAGCCGCTGGGCGCCTGGGTGTTGGCCGTATCCGTTCCGGTGATCGTCACATTCGGGTAGGTATTTGCAGTCGCCGACAACGCTGTAGCCGAGCAGGTATCCGTACTGTTCCCCGTTCCGCCCGCAGCGCAGGTAAAGCCCGTCACCCCGGAAAGTGTATTGGGCGAAGGCCAAGAATAGGTCGGTAAGCCACCCGTGAGTGTATACATTACTGGCACGCAAGCCGCCGGTCCCGCACAGGAGTCCGTGGTTACACCGAAATCACGACCCGTAACGGCCGTGGCCAGCGTTGTGGGTGTAGACGTCCCGCTTAGGGCTGCAACCACCGTGAGGGACGTCGAAAAAGCGTACGTTCCGCTGGGAGTGGACTGATTGGCTGTGTCGGAAGGCGTGATGGTGACGCTTGAATAGGTCGTGGCCGCCGCTGAAAGGGCCGTGGCCGAACAGGTGTCAGTGCCCAGTTTGGTGCCGCTGGCCGTGCAGCTAAATCCGGTAATCCCCGAGAGCGTGGTGGGCCAAACATAATTGGGCAGCCCTCCGCTTAATGTGAAGATGATGGGGACACAGGCCGCTCCGGAGGCGCATGTGTCCGTACTCTTGGCGAAATCCCGGCCATTAACGGCCGTAGCCAGCGTGGAAGGAGATTGCGTTCCACTCAATCCCGCATCAACCGTAAGGGAACTGGTGAGCGAGCTATTGGGGTCGGTGGTGGGCGTCCCAGCAGGGGCTGCCTGGTTGGCGGTGTCAGAAACCGCAACGCTCGGACTGTAAGTTCCCGCCGCAGCCGTGATCGTCGCCGTGCTGCATGTGTAGGTGGCCGAGGAGGCGGTACAACTTAAACCTGTCGTCGAAACGCTGGTAGGGGTTGCAGCCGGCCAAATGTAGGGCGTCAATCCTCCCGTAGCAGTATAAACCGCCGGCGCACATGATCCGCCGGAACAGCCCGACCCAGATCCATACGCCCGGCCGTTCACGGCGGCCGGCCAAGTGGCTCCCAGGCTCTGCGTGATTTGCAGAGGAGTGTCAACGGCAAGAGTAAACGTCTTGGTGATGGTTCTCGACGGCACCACCGGCGTGCTTTGGCCGGATAAGGAGATCGGAGTGTCGGTAACGCTGACCGTAAAAGCGGCATAACTTCCCGCTGTGCCTGCAGCCGTGCTGGTAATCGCGCACCCATTTGCGGTGGCAGCCACGGCAGTTGACATGTTAGGGTTGGATGCCCCCACTGCCGGGACTGCGCAGGCCGAAACCGGGCCGTTCCCCAAGGCGGACCCGGAACCGACAATCGCCGGTTCGGTAGCCGCAAGACTGGTGGTGATCACCTGACTGCAAGCGCTCGTGGGGGCGCAGCCCGTTCCCGTTCCGTAAGGTCTTCCCTGCACCGCGGTCAGGAGTGAAGTTTGAGTTATGGTGAAATCATTGCGAACCGTAATGGTGTATGGGAGTTGATCGGTCTTGGGCGGCGTGCTGGTATCCGTCGCCTGCACGACCACAGAGTAAGAGCCTGCTGTGCCCGTTACCATCCCTGTCAAAGTGCATTGGGACGAAGCCGGTCCATTGGTCCAGGACAATCCTGAAGGCAGCGCACCCGAGACCACTTCACAACCACTGGGACTGGCCAGAACGCCGGATCCGCCTGTGGTGGACAGTATCAGGTTATAAGTCCTGCCCGTGATCGCATCGGGAAACGATGTCGTTTGGATGGAAAGCGAGCCCCCCCCGGCGGGCTGCAAACCAGACGGGAGGGAAGTTGAGGTAATCCCGCATCCCGTCATGAAAATCACACTGAACAGACCTAGAATGAGACCAATCCGGTCGGAGGTTTTGCTCACGGCAGGACTCTCCTCTCGCCCCCAATAGCGGCATGTGATATGTTGATCAATAGGCCTGGGATCATTCCGCCGAAGCTCAGAAGCACACCGGTGCTCCGAGGCAAAAAGTGCGAATACATCGCCTCAGTCACATTGGACCGACACGGCCCGATCACCAAGCTGGGCAAATGCCGGCTCACAGGTGATGCCATCTTGATCGGGTCAATCATGCCAACCCTGATTGCAGGCCTATACTCCAGGGTGCAGCACGGTTCGAGACCGCACCCACAACTTGCGCCTCAACCCGGCACAATCGCGCAATACGGAGTGGAGCTTGCTTACAGACTCCCGTCTCCCAAGTCTGAGACAGCTTTGCTTTTGATCGTCTTCAGTAAATATTGCTTACACTACCGTGTTTCATATAGCGCTTATGAGGGGGGGTTGTCAAGTCTTTGTCGTATGTGATGAGACTTCTTTGGGCCAATCCTTGTGGAAAGCCCGCTCCGACATTCCATCGTGTGGGGAATCGAAATCTTCTTTCGCGCGGTAGCGGAGCAGTTTAAATTCGTAGCGGCGATCCCGCCAAGGCGGGATCGCCAAATGGTGGCGTAAAACCGCCCCGACATCAAACTGCACCCCAACATTTCGCATTGACTGCTGTTCTTAGCATGTCAAGATGTCCGGTTTTTATAGCAAGTGATCTGTCCGGTTTTGATTTTTCTTCTCCTTACGAAAGTTGCGGGCTACCGCCGCCGTGGGCGCTGTGGGAATGTGGAAATCCGGCGGGGTGTGCCGGATTTCCAAGCGCGGAGGGAAGGTGAGGGAAACTCGCTTTTGGAGTTTTCCTCGCTTTCCTCGGCGCGTCATTTCCACAGCGCTGGCCGCCGGCCATTTTCGCGTTGCCGAGCGGCTGGCCGGAGGCCGTGTAGCGGCCCACGACGTGTGGCCCGTAGAGAAGGCTCACCGTATCGTCCAGGTGCTCGCAGATCGTCATGCGGCAGCCGGCCAGGGTGTTGCGCCAGGGCGTCCGCTCGATCTGCCAGGTGCGATCGCCCAGCCGCACCGTATTGTCCTTGGCCACGCGCCGCTCGTGCTGCACGGAGAAGATGCGGTCCAGGTCCGGGCCGTGCAGAGGCACAAAGGCGCTTCCCGCTTGCGCCGCTGGCACGCTGAACTGATGGTTCATCTTCCCGATGTAATGAGCGCGCAGAAAGCGGTTGGCTTCCTCCACCGTGCGGATCCCAGCCATTGGAGAGTTAAGTGCTCCTACCTTATCCTACCTTAAGGTAGGGTTCTAACCAGTCAATTTAGTCGCAGGAAGGGAAGTTTCCAGGGCTTCAGCGTAATTCTACTGTGACCTTACGACTCCGGGGGGCGTTGCATTTGAAAAGATCCATGAGCAAATTGCCCGTGCTTAAGTCGTCCCGCCGAAAATAAACGTTTAATTCGTCGAAATGCTTCGTAATTCTCGATAAAATAATATCAATTTATGATTGATCAGAGAAGAGCGATGCGTCTTACAATGGTTCGTTTAGTGGAGGGGTATTGCTGCACCTTATTCTTTGGACGGTTTTAGAGCCTGTGGGTGTTTCCGTATGTCGTACCCAGCCAGCAGTTGTGCCTCCAAGTTAGATCCAACAGGGCCTGCCTGATGTCCCGGGCCTCCTTTTTCACGTATCGGATGCCTCGTTCGTATGGATGTAAAGTTAGGGCGAGAATCGATAATGTCGCTAGTCACTGTCGTGTTAGTCGAGGATCACGCCCTGGTGCGCCAGGCTTTCCGGCACGTATTGGAAGATAACGACCGCATCGAAGTGGTGGCTGAGGGCAGCACCGGCCTCGAAGCGATCGATCTAGCCAGCCGCCACCATCCAGATGTGATGTTGCTTGATTTGGCGATGCCGGAGTTAAACGGGTTGGAAGCAGCTCGACAAATCAGCCGGCTCGATCCACGCATCCGGCTGATGATCGTGAGTATCTATCGCGACGAGTTGCACATCCGGCAGGCGATGCGCGCGGGCATCAAGGGATATGTCTTAAAAGACTCGGCCGGCCTGGACTTGGCGGAAGCCGTCCTGACAGTGGCGGAAGACCGGCCCTTTCTGAGCCCCTCCGTAGCTTCCTTGCTCATGGATGTTGCTCAGACCGGGAAGAAGTTGGACGAACCCGAAGACCCTTACGAGCGGCTAACCGCGCGGGAAAGGTACATCCTGCAGATGGTGGCGGAGGGAAAATCCAGCAAGGAAATCGCCCACATCTTGGACATCAGCCCCAAGACCGTGGCCATCCATCGAAGCAATCTTATGGAAACGTTGGGCATTCACGGCACGGCCCAACTGACTCTCTATGCGGTGAAAAAAGGCTTGATTAATCCCGAATGAGGCTGCGTTATCTTTGAAGTCCGCCTGAATTCAGAGAATTCGTCGTTCGGCTCGCAAGGTTTGCCTTTTCCACCGCACCGGGCATCCCAGTTCTACGCAATTCGACCTCGATAAGATCTCCAAGTTGCTTCCCAGTGAACTCGTTACCCTCAAGGTTTGCCACCAGATTACCCCCCCGGTCGATGAGGATTGTGTGGAGAGAATGAGTTATGGTGCCTTCATCCTGGTTGGAGACCACGCCGAAGAAATCGGTCACCCTTTTGACCGCGGCTGGCGATCCCGTCAGGAACCGCCACGAGTTATTGTTGGCCTTCCAGATGCTCCCGTACTTGAGCAGCGCATCTGCCTGGTCATTGGCGGGGTCAAGGGTAACGGTCAGGAGAATGAGGTCCCGGCCCATCTGTGTACTGAAGCGTCTCTGGACCTGGCCGAAATTCGTAGAAAGACGGAAACAAAAGTTCGGCAGTGGGCAGCGGGTGTATACAAACGTCATCGCTACGACCTTGCCGCTAAACTGCGACAGGGAAACCGGGCGATGGTATTGGTCGGAGAGTGTAAAGTCAGGAACGTGCTGGCCAGGTACCACGCGGCTCGCCGTGGTGGATTTCGCATCCAGAGTTTTGTCAATGATGGCGAGGCGGCAGGCTCCTTGTGGATCGTTCTCCAGACTCACGAAAGAGCGAGCTCGAATTCCTTCGGCATAAGAGGAGTTTTCGGTGACCACCAAGCGGAAGTCCACCATCGTGCCAGGGCGGAGTCCTTGCAGGTCCTGCTGTTGGCGCACAGGCAGAGGCATCACCATTGCATCCATGTAACCCGGAATTTCCTGCATGGATACCAGAATCTCATCGTGCTGCCGATCCACCTTTAATACCAATCCCGAGGCGCCATAAGTCTGCGCCCCGGCAGCTAGCCGAGCGCATAACAGGAACGCCGCTATTAAGACTCCGGCACTTTTTGGGCATTCAAGGATTTGACGCATAGGAGTTGCTCCTTTCGTCCCGGCGACCCTCGCGCTCGCTCGGGGCGATGGTGAGGCCGCGCCCTCACACGCGTTTCGGCCATGGGATTTTGGGACGATGCAGCGAAGTGAACTGGGTTGAGAATTCTTTGATTTCGATCACCTGATTTGCGCGAACATTGGTGAAGAGTTGTTTGGTGCCGCTCGCGGGCCAGGTAATTTCAATCTGATCGATCCGAGCTGCCGGCCCCAGACCAATGTGTTGCTCATAAGGATTTGCGCCAAACGAACCGCCACTGCCCACCGTCCGACAGATCGAGCGTAGTCCGCTCGTGGCATTTTCAACCGAAACCTTGATCCGGGCGCCGACCGCCGCACGGTTACTCTTCGCTCCGACGAGTTTGATCCTGATCCAATCGTTGTCGTTGCCGGGGTTTTTGAAATAACGCAAAGCGTGCTTGTCGCCCGGAGTTGCGCCACCAATGACCGTCAGGATGTCCTGCTGCCCGGTATTGCTCATGTCGGCAAAGGCAGTGCCGTGCCCTTTGTGCAGTTCTCCGGTGCCGGATGAGGCCGTGACGTCAACGAAGGTTCGCCCCTGGTTATTGCGTAGCAATACATTCGGCACCAGAGAGCCATAGGAAGGGTTCCCGGTACCGAGATAAATATCCAGAAAGCCGTCGTTATCGACGTCACCGAAGTTCGCGCCCATGGGCATAAAAACCTTGTTTAAACCGACGTCGGCGGTAACGTCATCGAAGGTGCCGTCCCGCATATTTTTGTAGAGTTTCAAAGTAACCGCATTGGGAGGAAGCCCGAGGTAGGTGCGAATGTTCTCATCGACAGAGCCAGAGTAATAACTGGTGACAAAGAGGTCCAACCAACCGTCATTGTCGTAATCGAAAAACCAGGTGGCGAAGCTCTCTCCCAACGGGTCGCGAACACCCGCTTCGCGGGCAACTTCCTTGAAAGTGTTATTGCCTTCATTGTGGTAAAGGAAATTGCTGTTGCCCATGTTGGTGACGTAAAAGTCCACATGCCCGTCATTGTCGTAGTCACCCGCCACCACGCCTTTGGTGAAGGCAATCCGGTCGACGCCGGAAGCGGCGGAAATATCCTCGAATGTGCCGTCGCCCTTGTTCAAGAACAGGTGACTCGGACCTCGCTCGTTCCCTACAAACAAGTCAAGGTAGCCATCGTTGTTAATATCCGCCCACACCACGGCTTGCGTGGATGCCAGAGCCGTCAATCCGGCTTGGCGCGTCACATCTTCGAACGTACCGCCGCCGTTTCCTCGGAACAAAGACATGGGCACCGGGTAGACCCAGGCCCCGCGAGGAACCAAAATATCCAGGCAACCGTCGTTGTTGTAGTCGGTCTGAATGATGTTCAGCCCACCCAGCTCCCCCTTCAGCCCGGACCGTTCAGTCTGGTCGTCAAACGTTCCGTTGCCGTTGTTATGAAAGTAGCGTAAGGTTACCTCGGAGTTTTGAAAGTCCATTTCGGAGAGAACAATGTCAAACAGACCGTGATTCTCAAAGTCATCGACGATGATGCTCCCGGCGTTCGAGAACACTTTCAAGCCTGCTTCCGGAGCCACATCCACAAACTTTCCCACCGCGTCTTTCGATTCAAACCTGGACAACGGGATGAGGTGATCGGGCGGAACCGCACCGGGATATTTCCCGAGCGTCATGCAGGTCAGGTTCAGCAGCCACTTCGCTTCGAGATCATTGGGACTGTCGCGCAGGAATCTTTGCAGGTGCTCGAGAGCTTTCTCGGAGTCCGCGGTCTGCGTGTACGGCATGGTGGATGACATGGGGAAAAGGCACTTTTCCCCGGGCTCAAGATATACCCTGTTTTCCATTTCAGATTTGTGCAAGTACGCAATTCCCAAAACCTCTTCCAGGTAATGGGCCTTTGGCGGGTCCATCGGTTGGCACAACTGGGAGCACAATTCCCATTGGTCGATTGCCATGCCCATTTCCCCTCGAAAAGCATAGATCTGGGCAAGAATGTAACGGAGTTGAACGATATTTTGCGGGGTCGCACCGTCCAAACCGGAGGCAAGGATATCCTGCAACTGCTTTATCGCGCTGTTCAACGAGCGTTGGTGTACTTCGGTGACCGCGATCGGCTTGATTTCTCGGTCCCAGTCCTTGGGCTTGTCCTCGTACTTGAAAAAGATGCTCCAGGCTTCGCCATAGCCATCGACGTCAGGTCCGTAGCGAACGGCTCCGGGGCCTGTCAAAGCCAGCAGCATGCTGGAATTGTCGTCAGTGGATTTCGCACTGACCTGCCCATCGAACTTCAAAATCGCATATCCCTCGGGGATTTGGACGATGGAGCTGATTTCGCCCGGCTTCAGTCCCTTCAGGGCGGCTCTCAATTCCGGGCGCAAGATTGAAGGATCGAGGACGCCGAGATCGCCTCCCTTGCTTGCCGTAGGATCGATCGACTTCTCGGCAGCGAGTGAAACGAAGTCGTCTCCATTCCTTAAGCGCTGCACAATCTGTTGGGCTTCGCTGAGCGATTGCAGCACGACGATGCGAAGTGAAACTCTTTCCGGAAGATCCGCAGCCCCGCTCTGTTCAGCGGAAAGCGCCAAAAGTGGACTTCGTCGTGGAAGCGTTATCGCGCCCCCCAAGGCTAGCGCTGCTTGGGAAAAGAGCGACCGCCGAGTAAGCTTGGTTGCAGTTTGAGGTAACATTTACAAAATGCCTCATTTGGACTGTAGGGGGACGTCGAGAACTCGGCAATAGGCATTGATTCCTATAAAGGAGAGAAAGAGTGCCTACCATGCTGCAGGGTCGAAGCAAGATTTCTGAAAGACCTTTCGGAAGGGCTTGCAGCTCAGGTCCATATATCGTTCCGAAGATCGATCTCGACCCAGAATTGGAAGGTGGAGGTGACAGACCTATATCCAGTCGATCCCGCTGCAGATTTATGACGTGGCATTCGCCAGCGCCGCATGCTGCGGTCGGATATCCCGATGATCTCCGCCGCCTGATACCAGGTAATCTGCTTGGACATCGCTCGCAAAATCACTTCTTGAACCTTCATCGCCCGCTCCACGGCGGTCGCCGGATATTCGTGCATTCTGCCTCCCCTCAGCAGAATGCCTTATCCTCCAACCGCCTAAAGCGGACAGATCACGTGCTATTTCACCCGGACATTTCACATGCTAACGACAACATTTCGCATTGACTGCTTGACAAAACCCTTGCCCTTTGCTAAACACCTAATGGACTTAGCGTAGTTCCAGTCGCATCGACATTATAACGACGGGATAAACCACAGCGATTTACCCGGAGAGCCCTCCCTCGAGGTGCTGTTTAGGTCTCTCAAGAAGGAGAAAACCGATGTTTTCCCTCCGTTGGCCTTCGCGATGTTGCCTTGCGCTCGCACTGGCACTCTTGGGTTTCGGCGCCATGGCGAAAGGTCAAACTATCAGCGGCACGATCCTCGGAACCGTCCTCGATCAGCAGGGTGGCATTCTTTCCGGCGTCGGAATTACCGCGACTAATACGGAGACGGGGCTCACCTATCCCGGTGTGACGGATGCGACACGCGGGTTGTATGTTATCCCCGAGGTGCCGCCTGGAATCTACCGCGTGCGCGCACAGTTCAGCGGATTCCAGCCGGAGGAACACTACCCCGTGAGCGTGGATGTGAATCGTGTGACGGAGGAAGATTTCACCCTGAAAATATTCGTCAACACCAAGGTGGAAGTCGTCGCCTCAAGCGCTCCGATGACCACCATTAACACCGCGACATCGGGGGAGGATTTTAACCAGAAACAGATTCGGGAACTGCCCATCCTCACGCGCGACGTCAACGACCTGGCATTGTTGGCGCCCGGAGTGGAAAGCGTTAGAACCTTCAGCTTTGCCAGCACGCTGGTGCCTTTCGCGGTCAGCGGCGCATGGGGCCGGTACAACAATTTCATCGTCGACAGCGTTAGTAATAACGAACCGATTTTCGGTGGCGCGGCCACGCAATTCAGCAACCCTGACATCTTTTCCGACTACGCGATTTCCACCGGCATCCCCAAGGCGGAGTTCGGCCGCGACAGCGGCGCAACGGTCAATGTCATTACCAAAAGCGGGTCCAGCAAGGTTCATGGGACGGCATTTTGGTTTGGCCAGAATAGCGACTTTGACGCCATGACCCGCGCGGATACCGCCGCCCTTCTCACCTCGCCCGCTCCCTCTTATGAGCAAAAGGCGGGAGGCACGCTGGGAGGCCCCCTGGCGAAGAAGGACACGTTTTTCTTTATATCCTATCAGTTTGATCGCTCGCGCTCAGACCTCTCCAATGTTTATCCGGTAGTCGCCACGGCACCAACGGCCACCGGTTTGACGGCGCTGCGGGGAATTTCTTCTCCCACTCCAGCACTCGCAACAATGCTGGAATTTCCCTCAATCAATACCGTCGCGGGCCTGGGGGGCGCTTGCTTTGCCGCGACGCCCTCAACGACGCCGGCCCCCAGCACCACCAACCCGTGCTTCACAGGAAGCGCCGCTACCGGTTTGGCAAGCCCTGCGACGGTTCAGTTTGGCACCTTTGATGTGCCGCAAGGTAATTTGTTCGATCTTTACGATCATCAGGCTTCGGCCCGCATTGACCGCCGCTTGAATGACTCCAACGACTTCTATGGGCGCTACCTGGTTGACGACCTCAACACGCCGCAAGCGGTTCTAAACCCTGCCGGCGACGTGGCCTTCAGCGATTTGGGTGAGCTCCCCGACTCCCGCACGATTCTTCACCAGCGCACCCAAAGCGCCTTGTTGGACGAGCGCTATGCCCGCTCCAGCTCCCTGAATGAGGTGCGTTTCTCGGCGAGCCGCATCGCCCAGGGAGTGGGAGCTTACGATTTGCCTCCCAGCCTGCTCAACGCTGTTCCCTCGGCGACTATTGGGGATAATTTTGGCTACTTCGGAGCCTACCAAAACAACTTCCCCTCCGCCGGTGAACAATTCACCCTGGGTCCGGATACTTCGGTCGCCGTCACCCACAGCAATCTCTATGAGGTTCAGGAGAATTTTTCCGTCACCCGCAACCGCCACTTCATCAAGATGGGAGTTGATTTTGTCCATACGCAGAGCAACATCATTGACGTCCCCTCCGACCTGGGGCATTACTTTTTCGGAAACGGACCAGGGGTTGCCGGCGGTTTTCAAAGCTTCATCTCCACGCCCAACACTTTTCCCACCAATGCCGTGGCTGTGCTGCAAACCCTGCCCGACGTCATCACCAGCAGTCAGGGCGTCATCACCGGGCAAGGCTCCGAGGAACTGCCTTTGCGCGAGAGCGATGAGGCCGCTTTCATTCAGGACGATTTTCGCTTCCATCCCAATTTAACTATCAGCTTGGGACTTCGCTATGAGCGCTTCGGCCAGCCCATCGACGGAATCCTGAAGCTAAACCCGAATGCCAGCCCCATTATTCCCGCCAGCGCGGGCGACTTTGGCCCGCGCTTCGGCATCGCCTGGTCGCCGGGGGCGAGCCGCAAAATGGTCTTCCGTGGCGGGTACGCCATGATGTATGACCAAATGCCTCTCAATATTCCGCTCTTGATGTGGCAGAGCGCACCCATCTCGCCGCAGATTGCCACCATCACTTCCGCCGGCGCCTCGGCGATCCTGGGATTAACCACCACCAACGATCCCAAACTTGCATTGCCGGTTACCGGGAATTACCCCACTTCGCCCTTGACGTGGCAGAGCGTCGCCGCCGACACGGTTTCGGCTTGCAGCAGTACGCTCTCAACTCAAACCACCAACTTTTCAAGCCCCTTTACCCTTCAGACAACTTCCGGGTCGGTCCCCCTGGCGAACTGCTCGACACAGAATACCGTCGCGCCGAATCTCGTAACGCCTTACACCCAAACCTGGACGGCAGGCATGCAGAGAGAGCTATCCCACAATATGATGTTCGAAGTGGATTATGTGGGAACCAAAGGGACGAAGCTCTACGAGCGCCTTGACCTGAACCCCTACCAAGGGTGGAACACCTCATGCCTGGTGGGCGGGACCGGCGACGAGTGCTTGAACGCGCGGATCAATCCGAACCGTGGCGACATCACCTCCGTAACCAATGCCGGCCTTTCCACCTACAATGCTTTGCAGGCGACTCTAAATACTCGCACGCTGAATATTCGCGGCAACAGCCTTACCTTCACCACCGCTTACACCTGGAGCCACATGATCGACACGGACAGCGAAATCTTTGGCCCCAGCGTCCGCGTCTTCAAAAGTTCATTTTTCGAGTCGCTCACCGACCTGCCGGAAGGAATTTCTTCGGCCGAGGCCATCACTCCGTTTCCTCAAGTTTATAATAGTTTGAGTGCGGAGCGGGGCAACTCTTCTTACGATCGCCGCCAGCGCTTCGTGTTCAGCGAAATCTGGGGGTTGCCCACTCCCACCAGATCGCGCGCCGCGAAAGCCTTTGGGGGAGGTTGGTACCTCAACGGCATCGGGACATTGCAGAGCGGCCAGCCCTTCAGCCCTCTGAACGGCATTCCCCTCGGACCTTGCGCGGATGCTCAGGGCGAAGGTTATCTCACCAACACCCGGCCCGATATTGGCAACCCGCAAGCCCCGGTCAGCAGCATTGCCTTGATTACCAACGCGGATTGTTACTCCTCGACGGGCGCGTATACCTATAACCTCTATACGGCCGGCTCTAACACCCCTCAAGCGGTGAGCCAAAGCCAGGCATTTTCCGAAGCCCATTTCGTGCAGGTTCCTCTCGCCACAAACCAGGGAGGAAACGCCGGCCGCAACATCCTGACGGGTCCGGGAATCATGGACTTTGATTTCGCCATCTACAAGCAATTCAATTGGGGTGAAACGAAATCACTCGAGTTCCGCTGGGAAGTCTATGACGTGTTCAACACCCCCATATACGGTTATCTCCTGGGGAACGCGTTCTCGACCAATGCCCAGCCGACGCCGGGATTTGCCTGGGCGCCCAGCTCCACGGCTGCCGCGGTGACCGGTACCATTCCTGAAAACGCCATCGACGCCGTCACCACCGGCGGCACTCACGACTTCCTGAGCAAGGGCTATATGAACACCGGCAACCGCACCATGCAGTTCGGAATTCACTTCTCCTTCTAAAATTTCAAAAGACCTCCAACCCTCTCCCGTCTTCACGCGTGCCGTTGAAGACGGGGGGAGGTTTATCTCCGTTAAACGATCCCCGGACGCTCGCGCGGGAGTGAGAGGGAGCTGCGGAATACACCCTAAATTTGCAACTTATCGAGGATTGCAAAATATAGTGACATCAACCCATTGTAGCGCCGGTCTACGACCGGCGGTCTTTCGGCGCTCGCAGAGCGCCGCTACAGCGAACGGTTGGCACTATATTTTGCAACCCTCAGTAGGTGAACCTACCATGGGGGTTTATGAATAGTCCCGCGGCGCAGGAAATCGTCAGGATTCAGGAGCAAATCCAGGCGCTGATTCACCTGTCTGGCCCCCTCGTGGTTCCCCCGGCACTTCCTCGCATCGTTTATCGGCGCAATTCAACCAAGCAGTGAGGTTTTCTTCCGGGTTTTTTAGGGCCGAGGAGCAACCGGTGTGGGCTCCGCGCTGCGGGGCCCTGGAGTTTCTCCCCGTCCCGTCTCGCAGGACGGCAGCGCAGGTTGCGGAGGCGGCAATGGCATCGACGATCAATTTCCGTCCCAAACTGCAGAATCGTTCGCCTGAGCGTGAATTGAATAACTTGAAAATAAACTCTTAATTGGGGAGGCAGGATAATGCGCAGAGAGCGCCAGAAGGCGATGGAGCCTTCAGAAGGTCACTCTAACAGAAATGCTGGCCTGGACAGGCTTGCCTTTGGCTGTGGGTGGTTTGAATTTCCAAGACCGGGCGGCTCTTTGAACGTCGGGGCCGTAACCGCTGTTGTCCGTCAGGACCTGATTGGGAGTGACGTTGCCGTTCTCATCCACCGTTATCTTAAGGACACAGATGCTATTCGGCGGCGCATCCTTCATGGGAGGCACGGTCAGTGGGCCCGCCGGCTGTAGGCCGCCATCCACGTTATAATCCGGGACAACCACACCCCTGTGCCAGGGGAGCGCATAAGGTTGGGGATCGCCACCGGACAAAGGCGTAACCGTGGGCGTCCGAGCAGCCGAAGTGGTCGGTGTGGAGGTCGTGGTCGGCGGGGTCACAGGTGGTTTCGGCTCAGGCTGTTTGGGGGCGTTCAAGGCCGCGATCATTTGGGTGACCTGACCATAATGATCCAAGGAATCAGCCGCCTTGGGGCCGGGCCTTCCCGCAAGGGCTTTGAACTCCGCCTGGGCGCTTTGCAAGCTTTGCATGTCGCCGGCCTGTTGCTTTCTTACCGCATCGTTGAACTTATCGGTATCGGCCTGATCAGAAATCTTCTGGTTCAGCGCCTGAACCTGCTGCTTTGCATCATCCTGGTGGGGCCCGGGCCGGCTAGCGATTTGCTGCATCTTGCTTAATGCGTCTTGGGGGTTTGAATTCTCGGCGGCTAGGGCGTTTTTCCAATCGGTGTCCGCCGTCTGCTTCGCCAAGTTGTCATTAATAGTTTGAATGTGCTTAGCGGCTTCGCTGCCCAACGATCCGCCCTTCGGCTGAATTTCCTGGAACTTTTGCAGCGCGCCTCGCAGGTCGTTGCTCTCTTCCATTTTGACTGCCGCGTCGAAATCCGCCTTGAGGGCGGCGTTGGCGGTCATTTCCGTCTTCAGTTTTTGAATCTCAGGGATCCGAGCCTTGGCGAGTTTGGCAAATGGCCCTCCGCCACCTGCGATCTTTTCCATCTGATTTATGGCGCCATCGTAGTCACTGCGATTGACCAGGCTGTCCGCCGCCTGATATTCCGTCTGGGCGTTCAGATAGTTGTCAATATCGGCGATAGTGTCTTTGGCCTTCTGGATATTCGATGAATCGGGAATGTTTAAATTGACGACCTGCTGTAAATCGGCCTTGGCACTTTCATATTGCTTCGGACCGTGGTTGTAAGCAGCCATCCCCTCCTTGAAATCCTTCGCCTCAACCTCGGCTTTATTCTTCCCTTGCTCTTGCAGTCTGACGGTTTCGAGGGCCGCCGATGCATCATGCGCCCGCTTCCCGTTGATCTTGATGACTGATTCGTATTTATCCTCGGCGGTCTTCCAGTCCTGCTTATCCGCCGCATCCTTGGCCTGGTCATAAAGGGTCTGTTCCTGCTGGTCCTGCAGCTTTTGACTGTTCTGGGTAGTCGTCGCCTCCGTATTAATGCTGGTCGTCGTTGTGGTTTCCGCCGGCTTGCCCTTATGGAAGATCATGAACCCGCCGATGGCCAGAATCGCCGCCAGGACGATGGCTCCGATCATGATGATGGGGGGCTTCTTGGCGGGCTCGGCCTGTGCAATCACTGCCGGAGAGGGTGTTACGCGCGCCGGCGTCGGTTTCTTCGGAGCTTCGACCTGCAAGGGAGGCATTGCGGCACTTGGCGTCTGGGCCTTCCGCGCGGGCGGCGGCTCAGGCGGAGGAGGTGTAAGTTCCGGCGCCGCCGGAGCCTTTGATTTGAGCACCGGCATCATGGAGGTGGCACTGAAGTCACCGCCGGCCGCTGCCGGGGATTCGGTCACTTGCGTCGCCTGAAGCGGTGGCGCTTGAGGCGGTGCCGTCTGGACGGGTGCCGCCTGGACAGGCGGCGCCTCAAGTGGCGGAGCCTGCGCCATCGGGATAGTGGCAGCGGGTTCCGGCGCGGGCATCTTCGCTGCCGGGGGAGGCACCTTGGGCGTGGGCGCGGGCTCTGCCGCCCGCGGGGTCTGAAGGCTGCGGCGGAGCTCCTCGGCCAACTGCATCGATTTCGCCGCTTCACTGAGCGTCGGCCCGGCTGCGGCCGGCGGCTCCACCGGCGCGGCCGGCGCGGGTTTGGCCGCGGGCGTGGCTGCCCCGCTCCTGAGGTCGTT
>JASHTO010000520.1 GCA_030040515.1 Terriglobia bacterium | reverse complement strand
CCGATGGTCCACTGCTCCGTGTAGGGGCTCAGCAGGGCATTCTGGTATCCGAGCAATGTCGAGGTTGGAAAATACTGGTTCAAGTAGCTGCTCTCGCCGGGCCTCACGTAGAGGCTGAGCACCGGCGCCACGGCTCCGGGCGGAAAGGCCGGCAGCGGCGCCGCAGCAATGCTGGAAGGGAAGCCCACTTGGCCGGGTCCCGCCGTGTAGTTGAAAACTCCGGTGATTCCGGAGAGCGCGTAGTTCGCCGCGTTGTTGTCCACAATCTGGGAGTAGTAAATTCCGAAGCCGCCGCGCACCACCGTCTTGCCGTCGCCTTTGACGTTATAGGCGAATCCAAAGCGCGGCGCGAATCCCCGGTCGAAATCTGTGAAAGTTTGCCGCTCGTAGCGCAGGCCGAGATTCAGCGTCAGGTCAGGCCGCACCTTGTAGTCGTCCTGCACAAACAATGACCAGAGCGTGTCATCCACGGTGTACTGCGCGTTGCCGTAGCTCTGCGTGTAGGATGCCACGTTGTTGATGTTGTCGAGATACGGTGAACTCTCGCACACGCTCAGGGCTTGCGTGCAGGTATTGTAGGTGAACGAGCCTAAGTACAGGGGACCGCCGAATTCCTTGCTGTTGCCTCCATTGTGTGCCTCAATCACATCGCCGCCAAAGGTGATGTTGTGATGCGAGCGGCGCGCGGAAACCACGTCGTTCGCCTCGTACTGGCGATTCATCAGCAGCGCGGATTGGGAAGTGCCCGACGTAAACGTGCCGCCGGTCGAGACAGGGACCACAAATTGCGTGCCGTAAATCAGCGGAATGAATTGAGTGATGGGTGAGGCGAGTTGAAACTGCAGGCGAAGGTTATTGAGTAGCGCAGGGCTGAGGACCGCCGTATCGCCCACCAGCAAGTCATACACGTGCTTATTGAAGATGCGGTCAACGCTGGGCAGGCTGTTGCCGCCTACAATTCCGTTGGGGTTGGTGTCGAAAAACCGGTCGAGATTTCCGCGGAAAAAGGCAGTGTTGCGCTCGGTAAACTCGTGGTCCACGCGGATCATGCCGAGCCAATCCTGATAGTGGCCCACGAAGTTTTGCGGCGCGATGGGCGAAGTAACGGGTGAGGTGCGGCTCTGCCAGCTATATTCGCTCTGCGCGAAGAATTGCGTCTTGCCGTTGCCGCCGACGGGACCGGAGAGTGCCGTCGAGAATTGCCCCAGCGTGTCATCGGTAATTTGATTGCCGCTGGTGGCGTTGGTGGTCGTGAATCCGGAGAGCCTTGCCTCTGTGTCGGCCGGCCGGCCCAGCGCCAGCACGCTGCCGTGGAATTGATTTTCACCGCGCTGCGTTACGATGTTAATCACACTTCCGGCGGTAAAGCCGTATTGTGCGGAAAAGGCGTTAGTGAGCACGTCCATTTCCTGTACGGTATCCACACCGAAGTTAGGAATGATGGTCTGGCGGCCCCAGGCGTCCACGGCATTGGCGCCGTCCACTTCAAACCACGCCTGGCGCCGGCCCGTGCCGTTGGTGGTGAACAGATCCTGGTTCATGAACACGTCGCCTTGATTGATGGCGGGCCGATTGGCCGAGTTGAGAAGTGGAAGATAGGTGATCCGCTGGTTGATTAAGGGCGTGGCTTCAATCTGCGGCTGGCCGAGAGTTGCGCCCAGTTCCGGACTGTCGGTGCGAACGCCGCCGGCTTCCCCTGTGACGGTCACCTTGGTTTGGCTGCCTGAAACGGCCAGCTCCAGGTCGACTTCCGCAGTGGTGCCGGCCGTCAGAGAGATGTCATTGAGGGATCGCTCCGAGAAACCTTCCTTCTTCGTCGTCAGGCGATAGGTGCCGGAGATGGATAGACCGGGGATTGAGAATGCGCCCGATGTGTCTGTCGCAGCGCTGCGTTTGAACGCGGTGATGGAATTCGTGGCGGTCACTTCCACGCCGGGAATCGCCGCGCCGCTCGCGTCTGTGATCCGCCCGCTGAGGGTTGCGGTATCGGGCGTTTGCCCCAGTAAAAATCCGCCGCTCAGAACCGTCAAGAAGATGAGCGAGGCAATCGTCGCACGTCGAAACATGGATCCTCCGGTCTGCCCCCCATGGCCCGCAGTTACGGTCAATCCTCGCTTCCTTTATCTCTCTATCTCAGCTTTAATCCGTCGAACCGTCGCCCGTCTCTTATCCCACAAAATACACGCGGTTACAAGATGGGGTAATGAGGAGCCGTGGACCGCCCGCCAGATTGTCTCCTGCTCAATTGGGGAGGCGGGATGGCGCCTGCAACTCTTTCCGTTCAAACACAACGATCGAAATCAAGCGCTGCCTTATGAGCCGGCGGAATTCTCGGCCTCGGAAGTGCCGAAGCGCTGCCGCAAGACGAACACATAATGGATTGCAGAGGCCATGGTTAAGGCGGCAGTGACGTAGATGAAGAAGCCGACCAGGACCGCGTTAATGTAGGGGACGTGCGCGCTGCGGCATACTCCCGCGAATAGGGTGGTGATTTGGGCGACGGTGGAGGCCTTGCCCAGCAGCGAGGGATGGAAGGGCCGATACCCCACTACGAGCGAGATGACCAGCGCGGTTGTGATGATGACGACATCTCGGCTCAGCACAAGAACCGTCAGCCACCAGGGCAATGCTCCGCGCAAAGCCAGGGTAATGTATCCGGTGGTCATCAGGATTTTGTCGGCGATGGGATCAAGCGCCACGCCGAGCGGGCTTTCCTGCTTCAGGAGGCGGGCGACAGCGCCGTCCAGCATATCTGACAGTGCCGCGGCGGTGAGCACCGCCAGCGCCGCGCGATAGTGCCGGTCAAGGACCAGAATCGCAAATATTGGTACAAAGATCAGGCGCAGGAGAGTGATTTGATTCGAAGGTGTGAAGATCCGAGTGGACATAGATTTTTGCTGTAGCGCCGGTGTCTCGGGTTTCAAGAGTCCGGAAATCTGACCCCATCGGCGACGCGCGGCAATGCCGAGCCGCAGAGCGTGGATTCCGGATCGTGAATTCCGGGTTCGAGAAGCGCGGGTGGAGACGCCCGCCCCACAGCTATGCGCGGCCCATCTTCAGCCTGCGTTGTACGGCCGGGCCGGCGAGTTCCCGCCGCGCGTCGGAGGCAATCCAGCGGGCGGCGCTTGAGTCCAGGGTGTGAATTTCGCGGCAGGCCTTGAGAGCGGCCCGATTCAGCCTGGCATTGCGCTTACCGATCTGCCGCAACGCCCAGTTCACGCCTTTCCTCACCATGTTTCTCTCGTCCGTCGCTTGGCGTTTGATCAACGGCAAGAATTTCAGAAATGCCTTGTCGCCGGCGGCCTTGTCGGCCACGGCCAGCCCCGCCATCAGCGCAAATGCCGCTCTTTTGACGAACTCTTCCTGCCGCGAGCTCCATTCCACACACTTCCGGTGCGCAAATCGAGCGTAGCGAAAGACGTTGATGCAAGCGCTATCGCAGATCGCCCAATTGTCGAAATCCTTTGCCCACCGGTTCATTTGGCGTGAAGTGATTTTTTCCGGTTCGTCGATGAGAGTAGCAAGAATCCGCGCTTCGAAGACTTCTGCCGCCCACAATTCCCGCGCCAGATGATGGCTATGCCCAATTTTCCTCGCCAGCTTTCTCAGCGCGGGAATCGACCAGCCGCCATAAACTTTCTTCGCCACAATCCCAAAACGCGCCATACCCTCAACATCTTGGGGACTGGGTCGGGAAGCAAGAAGTTGGAGAATTTCGGCAGATCTCATGATTTTCTTAGCGCGGATGTCTCCGCTTTCGGGAGTCCGATGGGCTCCACCGGAGTCCAGAAACCGGGCCCGTCCGCCGTGGCATGGCCGCCCTGGCCGTGCGCATGGGCTGGAAGCTCATGCCATACACATCGAAGCCCTTCAATTCAAACTCGAGGCACGTCAATCCCCAAATATTCCTGAATGGTCAGACCGACCTTGGCGTGGAACCGTTCGCTGAGCGAGGGGATCGAGCCGCTCGGCTCATCCACCATGATGCGCTCCACGCGATGCATGGGGAAGAAAACCGTATTCAGCCCCACGGCGGTTTCCTCCTGCCGAATGACCTGACGAATGAAGTCGTCAAAGGCGGCAAGATCGATTCCCCGCACGGTGATGCCCTTCGGCTCCAGCATCACAAGCTGGCCCCACATTTTCTCCTTGGGCGAGACCAGGCTCACAATCACGATGCTGTTGATCTCCACAAGCACCTCCCAACGGCTCGCTTGGTATTTCGCGGTCCAGAGGCCACGCAGACTTCTTCAATGGCCATAGCGCAACTCTCCCGCCTCAATGCGAATGGGCAATTGATTCTGCCGGGGCGGAAGCGGGCACGTGGCGTAAGGCGTAAAGGCGCACGGGGGACAGTAGGCCTTGTTGAAGTCCAGAACCGTTTCGTCGTTTTTCGGCATGTCCGCATACAGAAACCTCCCGGACGGATAAGTTTCCTTTCCTGTAGTCTGGTCCTTGAAGATCAGGAAGAGTTGGTTGTCGTCCACCACGGGATCGAGGCGAAACTGCTGGCCCTTCAATGTGAACTGCACGTAGCCCGGGCAGTCCTCCTGGTCTACGTCCCCAAGAATGTTGGGAGTGGCAATCTTCCTGGCCGGTATGTAGGGTACAAACTTCGTTGTCACGCGGTACTCTTCCGCCACCGGGAACCAGTGGGTGCCGTGGAAATTCCGCCGCGCTTCGCTGTTCTTGTCCTTCAGGCGAATTCCAATGCGGCGACCGCGCTGGATGACGAACATGGTGAGATTTCCAATTCGCAATACATCGGGCGCGCCTGTGGCGTCGGACGCCAAGGGGGCCTCGGAAACCGGCTTGCCATTTACAGTCACCGCAGCGCCGGGCGCCGAATCAAAATTCGTTTCACCGGCGTGGAACTCAAATGTTCCGACTTTATCGGGGGCCGAGCCGGGCGGTAGCAAAAAATCATTCTCGCGCCCGGCACCCACGCTGTTTTTTCCTTCTTTGAGCCAAAAAAGTCCGGCGAGCGTCAGCCAACCTTCTTCCGATTTCAAGGCTGCCTCGCGTTGCTCGCGCCATTTCTGGATCTGCGCACTGTAATCACGAGGGTCCACGGGCAGCAAGGACATGGCAAGCAGGGCCGCCACCGATCTTAAAGTCAGCATTTTGCTTGATTCCTTCCGATCGGGGCCGGGATTTCACCTCATACTGGAAAGCGGCGGAGGTTGGCATCAATCCGCAGCTTGGGCCCTGTCAAGGCGTTAGCATTTGGATAAATTTTGCTCAAGGAACCTCCGGCACGAGCGGGGAACCAGGGGCGGCGCTTACTTCAGATCGTAAAAGGCCCGCATGTTTCCGATTCGCGAGTAGAGGGCGTAACGCTTGATATCAAGGATCTGTTTCAAATGGCCCAAATCATGAAATGCCCACTCGGTGATCAGCTCTTCCGCGGAAATTTTACCGACGGTTTGGTGAATCCCCTGGCGTTTCAACTGAGAAGGGCGAAGGGTTCGAAGCCACTTCAGGTTGGCGCGGCGCTGGCGTTGCAGCCGGGCAAGACTCGTGAGCGGATCCATGCGGTTATATCCCAGTTGCACCGCGCGGGCCTCCTGATCGAATGCCGGCAGCGTGGGGCCCTCCTCATTGATAATCGCCGCCACCCGCTCCCGCATGCCCACTTCTTCCACATCGGCCATGTGCGCGATGATTTCCTGCACCGACCATTTTCCGCGAACCGGGTGATCGTGCATTTCCCGCCGCGATAAGGTGGAGATTTCCCGCTTCAGTTTATCCGGTGTCGTTGCCAGAATTTCCAGGACGGCCTTTAACATGGTTCTCTCCTTCCGCGCTGAGTCAGTTCAACACACGCAATTTGTCGCGAAGGCGATGGGCGGCAAGAAATTCGCGCTCGAGCTCCCGGTCGGCGAGGTGCAGCTTGATGGACTCCAGCTTCTGAACCAGCGCGTCCAGCGCCATTTGGATATTTTCGGTGTTGGTCAGGCAAATGTCACGCCAAACCGAATAAGGGCTGTCCGCCAGGCGCGTCACATCGCGGAAGCCGGAAGCCGCCAGCTCCAATGAAAGATTTCCCGCGGCATTTTTTTCTTCCATCAGCCCGGCCAATCCCGAGGAGAGCAGTTGAGGAAGATGGGAAAGGTAGGCAACGGCCACGTCGTGAGCTGCGGGATCGCTGGTGATCGCGCGCGCGCCGATCGACGCGACGAGCGCGCGAAAGGCCTTCACGCGCGGGTCGCTTGAATGTCCGGGCTTGAGAGGTGTCAGCACGTACCGGGCGTTCTCGAAAAGGCGCGCGTCGGCAGTTTCCAGGCCGGAACGCTCCTTTCCCGCCATGGGGTGTCCGCCCAGGAAGATCGGCCGCTGATCGTAGAGCTTGGCGGCGTGCTCGCAGATTCTCCGCTTGGTGCTGCCCACGTCAGTGACGAGCGCCTGCGGCGACAAATGCGGCTGGAGGCGGGAAAGATGGTCAAGAATCACTGCAACCGGCGTGGCCAGAATCACCAAGTCGGCGCCGAGCACGACCTCACTTGCCTCGGCCAGCGATTCGTCAATCGCGCCTGCGGTCAGCGCCTGCGCGCGCGTCTCCGCTCGCCGGGCGTAACCCACAATGCGGCCCGCAAAGCCCGCCTTCTTCAGAGCCAACCCCCAGGATCCACCCAGCAGACCCAGGCCGAGAATCGCCACTCGCTGAAAAAAAGGTTCTGAATTTGCGTTTTCCAATGATTGAACCCGGGAAATAAGCTCGCCGTAACTCAAAATTCGGAAAAACCGCGCTTGTTCTCCAATGTGTATCCGACGTCAGGTTTCCATTTTCAAAACTAAACTTTTCTGCCCATGGCCGGTGCAATCATGCGCAATTCCTTCATCAGTTGCTCGAACTGTTCGGGATAGAGGGACTGCGCACCATCACTCAGGGCTTTATCAGGGTCGTTGTGCACCTCAATCAGCAAGCCGTCTGCTCCTGCCGCCAGCGCCGCGCGCGCCATGGGAGCCACCTTGTCACGCCGGCCCGTCCCGTGCGAGGGATCGACGATAATCGGCAGATGCGAGAGCTTCTTGATAACCGGAATACAGGAAATATCCAGCGTATTTCGAGTGTAGTTTTCAAAAGTGCGTATCCCGCGCTCGCAGAGCACCACGTTGTAATTCCCGCCCGCCATGATGTATTCAGCGGAGAGCAGCAACTCCTCAATCGTCGCGGATATTCCCCGCTTCAGCAGAACCGGCTTGGCCACCTTGCCGAGTTCCTTGAGCAGGTTGTAGTTCTGCATATTGCGCGCTCCCACCTGGAGCATGTCAACGTAATCGAGCATCATGGGAATCTGAGTGTGGTCCATGACCTCCGAGACCACGCAAAGATTGTGCTTGTCCGCTGCCTCGCGCATGAGAACCAATCCCTGCTGGCCGATTCCCTGAAAGCTATAGGGTGAGGTGCGCGGCTTGAACGCTCCGCCCCGCAGTACACGTGCCCCGTGCGTCGCTACTGTTGCTGCGACGCTTTCGATCTGCTCGGCGCTTTCCACGCTGCACGGCCCGGCCATCACCACCACCTGGTCGCCGCCGATGGTGACTCCGCGCTCGAGGTTCACAAACGATCCCTCCGGGCGGAAGTGCCGGCTGGCCAGTTTGTAGGGTGCGGTAATACGCAAGACTTCTTCCACGCCGCCCAGCAGCTCGATATCACGGGTGTCAAAGTCCACTTTCGCGCCCACTGCTCCCAGAACCGTGTGGCGCGCCCCGGTCGAACGGTGAATATCAAATCCCAGGCCCATCAATTTGTTGATAACACTTTGAATCTCATCTTCCGTCGCGCCTTCCTGCATCACCACGACCATCGGGCACTACTCCTTTCGAAACGAACTGCCGCCCTCCATGCAATGCCGCTCGAGCGAGCGCGCCTCATCAATGATGCGCTCAAAGAGGTGGCGAATGGCGGCGTCATCCAGGGGCCCTGCATTTGCCTTCACCACGTTGCGCAGGATTTCAGCCTCGCGCTGCGGCTGCCAAGCGGGCATCTTCATGGCTTTCTTCAATTGCCCGATCTCCAGCGCGCACTGCGACCGTTCGTTCAAGAGCTTCACAAGCTGCTTGTCGATCTCGTCGATTCGTTTGCGCCAGCTATCGAGATCGCTCATGCGGATTTACCCCCGGCGGCTTTGAGACCGCGCACGAATTGTTCAATGGCCGCCGGTCCGCCTTGGGAATAGTGTTCTTCGATGGCATGCACAACTGCGCTGCCCACCACCGCGGCGTCGGCATGCGACTGGACTTCGCGCACGTGCTCCGGTGTGGAGATTCCGAATCCCACAGCGAGCGGCAGGGAAGTGAATCTGCGCGCGCGTTCGGCCAGCGGCCGCACTCCGGCCGCCATCTCGCTCCGTTCGCCGGTTACGCCTGTGCGCGAAATGAGATAGAGGAATCCTGTGGAGAGTTGCGCCGCCCGCTTCAGCCGAGCGTCGGTGGAGGTGGGGGAAGCCAGGAAGACTGTGTCCAAGTGGTGCGCGCGCATGGTTCGAACGTAATCCTCCGCCTCTTCAGGAGTCAAATCCACGACCAGGGCGCCATCGATTCCCGCCTGCGTGGCATCGGCTGCAAATTTCTCCAGACCGAGTTGCAGAATGGGGTTGAAGTAGCTGAAAAGGATGATGGGCGCATCGACCGTTTTCCGCCAAGCCGGGAACCGCTGCAGAATTTTGCGCAGCGTCGTGCCGGAGCGCAACGCACGCTCCGAGGCGCGCTGGATCACCGGCCCGTCGGCCAGGGGATCCGAAAAGGGCACGCCCAGCTCGATCACATCCACTCCTGCGCGGTCGAGCGCCTGAAGCAGCCCCCCCGTAGCGTCGAGATCGGGATCGCCGGCGGTCAGATAGACGACCAACCCTTTCTGGCGTTTTTCGTCTAATTCGCGAAAGCGGGTTTCGATGCGAGTTGTGATTGTTGGTAGCACGTCTTTGACCAACCGCCCAATCGTTTTCAAACCTGGAAGAACATTATCCAGCCTGGCGCCGGCGCGCGGAGGCGTCTACGCGAGAAATTTCCGGGTACGAAAACCCGGTGCGGTCGCACCCGGACTTACAAAACTCCCGCTGACTGAAAAATGCCCAGGTCCTTGTCGCCGCGGCCTGAAAGGTTCACAACAATAGTTTTCTCGCGGGGCATTTCCGGCGCCCGCTTGATGATTTCCGCGAGGGCATGGGCGGATTCGAGGGCAGGAATAATTCCTTCTACTCGCGCCAGCAGGCTTGCGGCTTCCAGAGCTTCCTGGTCGCTCACATGCGTGTACTCAACTCGCCCCTGGCGATGCAGCTCGGCATGTTCTGGTCCCACGGCGGGATAGTCGAGACCTGCTGAGACGGAGTGAGTGTTTGAAATCAAGCCGTCGTCGGTTTGCAACACATAAGTGTAGGATCCGTGCAGGACTCCTGGCCGGCCGCCCGAAAAGCGCGCTGCGTGGTCCCCCAGTTTTGGTCCGCGGCCGCCTGCTTCCACTCCCAGCATTTTCACGCCTGTGTCGGGAATGAAGTCGTAGAACAACCCGATGGAATTGCTCCCTCCGCCCACGCAGGCGCAAAGCAAATCGGGAAGTTTCCCCGCCCTTTCCAGAATCTGACGCCGCGCCTCCTGGCCGATGACGCGATGAAAATCGCGCACCATCATGGGATAAGGATGTGGCCCCAGCACCGAGCCCATCAAGTAATGCGTGTTGTGGACGTTGGTGACCCAGTCGCGCATGCCTTCGTTTATAGCGTCCTTAAGCGTCCTGGTTCCCGAGGAAACGGCAACCACGCGCGCCCCGAGCAGACGCATGCGAAAGACATTGGGAGCCTGGCGCACCATGTCATCCTGGCCCATATACACGACGCATTCCAATCCTAACAGTGCGGCCACTGTCGCAGTTGCGACGCCGTGCTGGCCCGCTCCGGTCTCCGCCACCAAGCGGGTTTTTCCCATTCGCTTCGCAAGCAAGCCCTGTCCCAGGCAGTTGTTGATCTTGTGCGCGCCGGTGTGAAGCAGGTCTTCCCGCTTGAGATAAATTCCCGCGCCCCCCAATCGAGCCGTCAGTTGCTCTGCCAGGAAGAGGGGCGTGGGCCGGCCGGCGAAATCCTTGAGCAGCCGTGCGAGCTCCCCTTGAAACACGGGATCTTTTCGCGCGTTGCAGTACACCGCTTCCAGTTCTTCGATGGGAGCCATCAGAGTTTCCGGAGCAAAGCGTCCGCCGAATTCACCGAAGCGCCCGCGCGCGTCCGGCCCGGTAACCGATTCAGATTTGAAGGCTTGTACTTCCACTTGCCGCCTCGATTCTCCTCTGCGTCTTCTTGTTGATCCGCGACGATTTAATATCCGCTGGTCTTATCCGCTTCGGCCACGGCCGCGAAAAAGGCTCGCATCTTCTCTGGATCCTTTTTACCCGGCGCCGATTCCACTCCGCTGGCCACATCGACGGCAAAGGGCCGAACCTCGCGTATGGCCTCTCCCACGTTATCCGGGCCCAATCCTCCCGCCAAAACAATTGTTCCGAACCGGTGTGCGTCGCGGGCCAGCGCCCAGTTAAAGGTCTTTCCCGTTCCACCCTCGAGGTCGGGGTCGAAGGTGTCCAAAAGAAAGGCGTCGCCGTGAAGTTCGAGCAGCATCTCCGGGCGGAATCCCTCACTTACCGCCACGGCTCGAATCAGCGTAAATCCCGCAATGGCTCCGTCCAGCGGGGGAAATCGAGGACCATGCAGTTGCACAGCTTTGACCAGAGCCTCCCGCGCCCTCTGCCCCACGCTTTCCCCGTCTGCTTCGTCAGCAAAGATCCCCACCGGCAGAACCAGCGGCGGCAGCTTGAAGACGATTGACTGCGCATCGGCCGGCTCAATGTATCGCGGCGAGGGTGGGTAAAAATTAAATCCCAGTGCCGCGGCTCCCAATTCGATGGCAAGTTGCGCGTCTTCCCAGCGCGTGATGCCGCAGATTTTTATGCGAGTCGGCATGACTTTGAAACCCGACGCAGCGAATTGGGTTTTCCATTACGCCCGGAGCCCCTACGTCGATTGAGCAAGACTGAATTTCAGTGAGCCTCCGCCTTGGAATCGCGGCCCTCGATTGGAATGCTTCGCATTTCAAACTCCGCCAGAAGTTCTTGCAGGCACCTGCCAGGTTCCGGCTGCGCCATCAGGCGTTCCCCCATAAGCACGGCGTTAAAACCCGCCTCCTTGATTCGCTTCAAGTCCGCAGCCGTTTTGATGCCGCTTTCGCTCACGGCGATGCAACCTTGCGGCAGCCTTTCCCGCAAACGCACCGAGGTCTCCAGGTTCACTTCGAGAGTTTTCAGATCGCGATTGTTGACGCCGATGATCTGCGCACCCGCAGATGCCGCGCGCTCCACCTCTTCTTCAGTGTGAACTTCCACGAGGGCGGCGATACGCAACCGCCTGCACAATTCAAGCAGAGCGCGCAGGTCGGGGTCCGGCAGCGCCGATACGATCAGAAGCAGAGCGTCAGCCCCCGCCGCCACCGACTCGTAAATTTGATAGCTTTCCAGGATGAAATCCTTGCGCAATACCGGAACGTCGACGGCCTGCCGGACTTCCGTGAGGTCCTGGATTGAGCCCAGAAAGTAATGTTCTTCCGTCAACACCGAGAGCGCCGAAGCGCCACCCGCGACGTATCCCTGGGCGATTTCGCGCCGGCGATAATGTTGGCGCAGCAGTCCTCGGGAGGGCGAGGCGCGCTTGAGTTCCGCGATGATTCGCAAGCCAGACAATCCATCCGCGGTGATGGCTCGGGCAAAATCGCGGCGTTCCTGGCGTGCCTCGGCCATTTGCTGCACGCGCTCCAGAGGGACAGCGAGGCGCGTTTCGTCCAGAGTCCTGCGGCGCGCCCAGAGGATGTTGTCCAGAATCGTTCTCCCCGGCAGATCGGGCATGGGGGCCAAGCTCCTCGTCTCAAAGTAAAGGCTCTTCAAGAAGGCATTACGTCAATGTATGCTGCCGATAAGTGCAAAGTCAAGAACGGGAGTTTGCAAGAAAATGCTCGGGCCAACTCCGCAAATCACCCCTCTGTCCCCATGAAGTTCCGCACGCTGAAACGAAAAGGGTCTACAATTCACTTCAAACGTTCTATAGTAGTCGATGATTTGTCGAATTGAACCTGATGATGGTTCGGAAGCGAAGAAGAAGACATGTCCTGGTCAAAGGAAAAATCACTCCAACTGGTTCGCGAAATCGGATTAGTTCCGATTGTGCGGGCACCCTCCCCAGAAGATGCACTGCTTGCTGCAGAAGCGATCATTGCCGGGGATATTCGCATCGCCGAAATAACCATGACCGTTCCCAATGCCATTCAGGTGATGGAAAAGGTGGTGAATAATTTCGGTGATCAGGTGCTGCTGGGCGCCGGGACAATTCTTGATCCCGAAACCGCCCGGGCGGCACTGCTGGCAGGAGCGCAGTTTATCGTCACACCGTCGCTCAGCCTGCCGGTGATTGAGCTGGCACGGCGCTACAGCAAACCGTGCATTCCCGGAGCCCTGACGCCGACGGAAATTGTCACGGCGTGGCAAGCGGGTGCCGACCTTGTGAAAATCTTCCCCTGCGGACCGCTGGGCGGGCCGAAGTACATCAAGGCGCTTAAGGGTCCCTTTCCCCAAATTGAGTTTATTCCCACAGGCGGAGTGAATCTGGAGACTACGCCGGAATTCATCAAGGCCGGAGCAGCCGCTGTCGCAGTGGGCAGCGAGTTGGTGGACATCAAAGCACTCCGCGAGGGAAAGCAGGAATTGATTTCCACAAACGCGCGCCGTTACGTTGAGGCCGTGCGAACAGCGCGGGCGTCCCCGGGGAAATGACGGATCATGCGCCAGACCTTGTTGGATATTGCCCTGGTGGTGGGCGTACTGGGCGGGAGCGCAGTCATCACTCAGCTTTTCGCGCGAACCATGTATATAACATGCTCGGCATGTCACACACTCAACGCTCGCCGGAGGATCCAATGCCGGAGGTGCGGAGCGCCCCTGCGATCTGAGCCCGCGTCCGGCGCGATTTAGACTGCGGTTCTTGATTCCAAGGAATGCTTGTGCTAGCTTCCGGGTTGTCGCGACGCCTTGCCCGGCGGTCCCATGGCCGAAATCCTTAAAGTGGAGAGCACCTCCCTCGAGTATGTATTGGAATACGCGGTCCGCCTCATTCGGGGAGGACGCGTGGTGGCCTTCCCCACGGACACCTTCTACGGCTTGGGCGCTGACCCCTTCAATCTGGCGGCGGTCAGCGAAATTTTTCGCATCAAGCGCCGCACGGCGGACCGGCCGCTTCCTTTGCTGGTCAATTCCATCGATCAAGCCGTTGACCTCGCCCACGACCCCCCCAAGCTGTTCTTCACGCTGGCGCAGAAATTCTGGCCGGGCGCCCTCACCCTGGTGGTCCCCGCTTCCAGCCAGGTTCCGCTGAAGGTTACCGCGAACACCGGCAAGGTGGGACTCCGCTGGCCGCAGGCGCTGTTCGTCGTTTCGTTGATAACCGCGGCCGACCGGCCGCTCACGGGCACGAGCGCCAACCTCTCCGACATGGAATCCTGCTCGACCGCGGACGAAGTTGACTGCCAGATCGGCGATGCGTTGCCGCTCATCGTCGACGGAGGCCTAACCCCGGGCGGGCAGGCCTCAACGATCGTTGAGCTCACCGGTGAGACCGGCCGTATTGTGCGCCAAGGCGCCATCCCCGAATCTGAGCTTAAGGAGTACCTCGGCTGAACTCCGCGCGCATTCGAAACTGGCTTGTGAGGCTGATTTTCGCCGCGGTGCTGGCTTACGGGTGGATGGAATGGTCCCTCTACAGGGCCATCCGGCGACAAGCGGCGAGCGATGAAGCACGCCCGGCCGCCGCCATCGTGGTTTTCGGCGCGGCGGAGTACAATGGCGATCCCTCGCCCGTGCTCAAAGCCCGGCTCGATCATGTGCTGGAACTTGCATCCCGCGGGCTTGCTCCCATCATCATCACTACAGGCGGCTCCGGAGGCGATCCCCACTTCACTGAAGGTGGAGTGGCACGCGACTACCTGATTCAGCAAGGAGTGGCAGCGGATACCATCTTTTCCGAAACCCGCAGTCACACCACTTACGAAAGCGTGCGGGCCGCGGCGGGAATCCTGTCGCAGCACCATGCGCGCGACTGCATCGCCGTGAGTGATGGCTTTCATCTCTATCGCGTCGAGCTGATGTTCCGAGCCCTGGGAATTACCGCCTATGGTTCACCCGCCCCGGGAAGTCCCATTGAGGCGGATCCCACTGAGCGCACGCTCTATTCTCTGCGCGAGGTGGTGCTTACTACCGCCTGGCGATTGGGGCTCAGGATGTGACGGACGATTGTAGCGGCGGTCTACGACCGCCGTTTTCGGCGCTCAGAGAGCGCCGCTACAAGGGGGGGACTGTCACAATATTTTGTCACCCTCAATAAGGCCGGGAGATTTTGCCCAGCACCACGGAGCGGCGGGCACCCGTTACACTGGGCAGATTCCCGGGCAGGCCATGCATCGTGCGGTCGGTGAGGACGGCGAAGGCGATGGCTTCTTTCGCGTCTACGTCGAGGCCGAAATCGTCAGACCGGTGAATGCGCAGCTTGGGCAAAAGCTCGCCGAGACGCGCGACGAGAAGGCGATTATGAACGCCCCCACCGGAGATGATGATGCGGTGAATCGGTACTTTGCTGAGCACGAACCGGTCGAGCGCATAAGCAATGCTGCGCGCAGTGAACTCCGTCGCCGTGCGCAGCAAATCCTCCGGTCGAGCGCGGCGCACACGGAGAAAATGCTTTTGAATAAAATGCTGCCCGAATTGCTCGTGTCCTGCGCTCTTCGGGGCTCGCATGGCGAAAAAGGGGTCTTGTAATAGCTTTTGAAGCAGCGGATCGAGCACTTTCCCACGCGACGCCCACCGGCCGCCTGCGTCATAGGGTTTTTTTCCGTGGGTAAAGTGGCGCACTAGCCCGTCGATACCCATGTTTCCAGGACCTGTATCGAAACCAAAAACCTGTTCGGGCGCGGCATTTGCGGGAATGACGGTGAAGTTCGCAATGCCGCCAATGTTCAATGCCACGGTTCCTTTGCGCGCGTGGCGCAAGAGTAGATAATCCACCATCGGCACGAGCGGCGCGCCCTGCCCGCTCGCCGCCATGTCCGCGACGCGAAAATCTGAGACCACGGGGGCCCCGGTGCGCTCGGCGATCATCGCGGGTTCCCCGATTTGAAGCGTGCAAGGCCTTATGAGAGTCCAAGGGGTCAACCGATCATAAGTCCCGTTTTCAAGCGACCGCGGGTTCCCGGCAGCGCGTCCGCGATGATGAATTGTTTGACCGTGGGAGCCGATAACAAAAGGGCGGGAGGGTGGAATGCCCCCACGACGGCAAACCTCGACGGCAGCCGCGCCAAAGGCGATTCCCAGCAAGGTATCGAGCTGATCAATCTCCTCAGCGGTCGTTGAGCCTCCACCGGCGATTGCCAAAAGCCTTTCCCGCACCCAATCGGGATATGGCATGGTCTCAAAAGCCAAAAGATGAACGCGCGGTTGAGTCGGCGGACCGGAAATACGCACCAGTGCCGCATCAATTCCGTCAATCGATGTGCCGGAAATCAGCCCCACAATCAGGCGTGATGATTTTGCAGGCACTTTTCCGCCCCTCATTGAACTTGCTTTTTGAGCTCCGCCAGCAGATTGAGTGCTTCAATGGGTTTCAAGTTGTCGAGATCCGCCTCTTCGATGGCTTTTACCACCTCGGCGTTCAGAGGGGTGAAAATGGTGAGTTGCACCGGCCCGGATCCGCGCGACTCCTTGCCAGCGGCCAGTCGTTCGCTGAGGTTGTGTTCACTCTGCTCATGCCGCTCCAGGATTTCCCTCGCGCGCTCGACTACAGCGTTGGGCAGACCTGCCAGGCGCGCCACTTCAATGCCGTAGCTTTTGTCCGCACTGCCGGCTTCTACTTTGCGAAGGAAGATGATGTTCGATCCGGACTCCTTCACCGAAACGTGGTAGTTTTTCACACCTGGAAGCAAGTCCGCGAGTGCCGTCAATTCATGGTAGTGGGTGGCGAAGAGCGTTTTGGCGCGCGTGTGAGTCAGCAGATACTCCACGACGGCCCAGGCGATCGCCAAGCCGTCAAACGTTGCGGTGCCGCGGCCGATTTCGTCGAGCAGCACCAGGCTGCTGCGCGTGGCGGTATTCAGAATCACGGCTGCCTCCGTCATTTCCACCATGAAAGTTGAGCGGCCGCGCACCAGGTTGTCCGAGGCGCCGATGCGGGTGAAGATCCGGTCGAAAATCGGGAGTTTGGCGCGGGCGGCGGGAACAAAACTTCCCAACTGCGCCATTACCGCAATCTGCGCAGTCTGCCGCAGATAAGTCGATTTTCCCCCCATGTTTGGCCCGGTGACAAGTAGCAGCAGGTCCGTGCCGCCGTTCATGTAGAGATCGTTGGGAATAAACTTGCCGGTTTGCCCTTCCTCCACAATACGTTCGATTACCGGATGCCGGCCGCCCTGAATGAGCAATTCAGCGTCATCGGAAAACTCCGGCCGGTGGTATTCGTGCTCGACGGCAAGGTGAGAAAAACACGTGAGCACGTCAAGCTCCGCCAAAATCGAAGCAGTACCGCGAATGCGCGCGGCCTCGCCGCCCACACGGCGGCGAATATCCACGAAAAGGTCGCGCTCGAGTGTGTGGCTGCACTCCTCGGCGTCCAGGATTTTCGTCTCCAGCTCCTTTAGTTCCGGCGTGGTGAAGCGTTCGGCGTTCACCAGCGTCTGCTTGCGCTCATAATCAGCAGGCGCGAGGCGAAGGTTGGCTTTCGAGATCTCAATGTAGTAGCCGAACACGCTGTTGAAGCGAACCTTGAGGGAAGCGATGCACGTCCGCTCGCGCTCACGAATCTCAATTTGTGCGAGCAGGCGCTTGGAATTCTGGCCAAGGTCACGAAGCTCGTCGAGTTCGGCATGAAAGCCCGGGCGGATCAATCCGCCTTCATTCACGGCCACGGGCGGCTCGGGATGAATCGAGTTCTCAAGCAAATCGTGAACGTCCGCAAGTTCGTCAAGCTGAGCGTGCAGCGCGGCGAGGCGTGGAGCCCGGAAGCGGCTGAGGTATGTCCGCAGAATGGGGAGCGGGCGCACGGATTGCTTCAGTGCCAGCAACTCGCGCGCATTGGCGGTCTCAAGAGTCACCTTGCTGAGCAGGCGCTCGAGGTCCTGAATGGCGCCCAGCACGCGGCGAAGTTCCTCGCGCGCGATGGTGTTTCCCGCGAGTTCCTCCACCGCATCGAGCCGCGCATTCAATTCTTCGCGGTCGAGCGATGGCCGCAGCACCCAGGCCTTGAGCTTGCGCGCTCCAAACGAGGTGGAGCACTCATCGAGCACGCCGAGCAGCGTCGCGGCGCGCGATTCGCCAAACGCCGGGTCAATCAGCTCCAGATTGCGCAGAGTGGCGGGATCGAGGAGCAACGAGTCCTGCTGTTGATAAAAGCGGATGCCATCAAGGTGCGTCAGTGAGCCGCGTTGCGTCTCGCGCACATAATAAAGGATGGCTCCCGCCGCGGATACCGCCAACGCGTGGCCATCAAGTCCATAACCCGCAAGCGTGGCGACGCGGAAATGTTCGCGCAGCAGGCGCGCACCATACTCTTCGCTGAACACCCACTCATCGAGCGGAGTCTTCGTGATCGGCGTGCCGTTGAGCTGTCGGCTCTCGAACTCATCCTGCGCGCCCACGGGTTGCAACAACTCGCTTGGCCGCATGCGGTCAAGCTCGTCGCGCAATCGCGCTGCGACCCCCTCTCCGGAAAATTCCGTAGCGCGGAAATCGCCGGTGGAAAGATCCACAAATGCAAGTCCCGCCGCACCCTTTCGCCACACCGCGGAGGCGAGATAGTTGTTTTCCCTCGGCTCGAGCACCTGCGAATCAGTGGCCGTGCCCGGCGTCACCACACGTGTGACTTCACGCTTGATGAGCTTTTTGGCGGCGCGCGGATCTTCCATCTGGTCGCAGATCGCCACTCGGAATCCCCGCCGGATGAGTTTGGCGATATAACCCTCAGCCGCATGGTACGGCACGCCGCACATGGGAATGGCCGCACCTTTCTCTTTGTTGCGCGAGGTGAGCGTAATCTGGAGTTCTTTTGCGGCCACCACCGCGTCTTCAAAAAACAGCTCGTAGAAGTCGCCCAGGCGGAAAAGCAGCAAAGCATTCGGGTGGCGCTGCTTGATAGCGCTGTACTGCCGCATGAGCGGTGTGGAGAATTCTTCCATGAATGTGGCAAACCCTCCCGGATTAGGTCGTGAGGGACGAGCTCATTATATTTTAGATTCTCGCTTTTGGATTCGGGAGCTAAGCGCGGATTGCCGATGGGTTCTCGGTTTTCGGCAACGGGCAAATACGTCATGTGGCGCCCTGTTCTCGCTGAGAACTGATAACCGCTGACTGAGAACTCTTTCTCAAGGCGCCGATCCGAACAAGGGAAGCGTCTGCGGTGTGGGTATGTAACGCACATCGGCGAGATTCCGATATTTCTGATCGTGATCCAACCCGTAGCCAACCACGAAGACGTCGGGGATCTCAAAGCCCACATAATCCGCCTTGACCGGGATGACGCGGCGCGACCGCTTGTCGAGCAAGGCGACCAGCTTGAGGCTGGCCGGGTCGTGCGCTCCCAACACTTCCTGCAAATAGCTGTAGGTGCGGCCGGTGTCAAGAATGTCCTCCACCACCAGCAC
>JASHTO010000044.1 GCA_030040515.1 Terriglobia bacterium | reverse complement strand
CTCGGGATGCGGCGCGGACGTGCCAAAGATCGTGTAGTCCCAACGCGTGTTCGGACGCGGAAGCCAAGTCGCGCGCTGCTGCTGATTGGCGTACTCCACCACGATGCCCATGCCGGATTGCCGCGCGACGTCGCGCAGCTCGCCTAAAATCCAGACGCCCGGCTGATTCATCTCCACGATCGCATCCACGCGCTCGCCGGGGGCGATCTCAATCACGCTCACCAATTGAGGCGAGGGCACGGGATTCCCGTCGAGAGCGACCACCTGAAACTTGTGGGCGGGCAAAGCCAGGCGATGAATTTGCGAAGCGCTGGCGTTGAGCAGGCGCATCAGGATGCGCTGCCCCGATTGCACGCGCAGGGGCTCCCCCGCGCCGAGCATCTTGTCGTTGATCGAGTAGAGTGGAGCGCCGACTTCGAGCCCGTTCGGACGCGTGTCTGGAGTGGCGGGTTTTTCGGGCATGGGATCATTGGGATCCGGCACCGGCTCGTCCTGATCCATCGTGGTCAGATAGGGCTCCCAGTCACGCAGTGCCAGGAAGACTTCCTGGTCGTAGAGTCCAGGGTCCTTCGCGGAATCGATCATGAAAAATCCGAACTGCCCGGTATAGCCGCCCCGATGCAGATCCATCATGGCTGCGGTATGCGAGTGGTACCATCGCAAGCCCGCCGGCTTGGCCACGAATTGATAGCGCTGATGGCCGTGTGCCGGAACCGGGGGAGTGCCTTCCTCCATCGCCCCATCGACTTCCGAGGGAACGAACAAGCCATGCCAGTGCACATATTCCGGAACGTCCGTGTCGTTCACAACGTCGATGGTAACCGGTTGGCCCTCGCGCATCCGCAGCAGGGGACCGGGGACTTTATTGCTGTAGCCGATCGTGCTGATGACAACCTGCGGGGCCAGCTCGACCATCATTGTCGCGATTCGGAGGGTGAAATCCGCCGCGCCCCCGCCGGCCCTCGGTTCCGGCGCCCTCGCCATCGAATGCTGTGGCGGTTCAGGAGCGTGTTGGAGCGACTCCGCGAGTGCGGGCCGAAAATTTCCTGCCCCCGCCCCGATCACAGTGGCCCATCCGAGCCGCACAAAATCCCTTCGGTTCATCTGATCCTCATCCCGCCGGCAAAACCAGCCCAAAGAGCACTGCCGTTATGAAAATCCCGTCTTGCTATTCTTCACCCTTCAGCCTTTGGTTGATAGTTAAGAAAGACCCACATTCTAACCGCTTCCAAGTTTCGTTTGTACTCCCAAGTGCCTCGATGATTTCGGCGGACATTATGAGCCAGCAGACGTCAATCCGCTTAATACCGCGTTGCGCGAAGCGGCCGAGGAAATCCTCTTTGTCAGTGGCCGCTTGCGCGTACAGCCTGAGCTGCACTGGCTTGTATCACTGAGCGAGCCATTCGCAATGGAGTCGATGGACAGCCGCAGGTTCGCCGGGACGGTGAACCCCTCGTAGCTGTGCGAAAACTGTGGCAAAAGTGTCTGGAAATGAGGGACAAGAGGTTCTACGATTGAGCGAAGGCAGAGCCCCGAGTTGGTGTAAAGCTATGGAAATCATGAGATGAATGGAAGGAAGGAAAAACGGTCGGGTTGCTGGCAGTCATGAGGTCGAGGGTTCGAACCCCTCCAGGTCCACCATTGAAACCAAAGCAGTTAACCTCAGTCACACCAGTCATGAAAAATACCATTTCGTACCATTTAGTAGCATCTTCACCACTTTGCGGTTGGCTTTGCGCCGCGCAGGCGACACATCGGACTCGATTCCGCAGATTTCAATCGTGGTTTTCAAGTCGGCGTGCCGCATTAGCTGCCATGGGGTTTCTAACGGGGTATCGAACCGCTTTCGCCAGTTTCGGTAGCTGTAATGTATGCCAGCCCAAGCCCATGCTGCCAATCTTGGCCCTTTGAGCAGCGGGCTCCAGATGGTCGGAAAGAATTCCATCTTTCACAATGGCTTTCCGGTTCCTCCGGCGAATACGTAATCGGAATCCAACTTGTACGCCGTCCTTGCCTGGTGCTGGGGTAAGACTTCAGCAAGGTCTGGGTCCAACGGCAGCATGCCCCCAGACGCTTCGTTCTTAGTTGCGTTTACTTCCCCTGCTACGATGCTCCGCCGAATCCTCACCGTGAGGTTCAGGAGATCAGCGACATATCGCCTGCTTCGCCATGAAGCGAAGGTATGCGCCAGCGGCGCGCAGCCGCATCTTCTCGGTCTTATATTAAGGGGCGAAACCAGGAAGTCACGCAATCGTGTTTGCGCTGCACGCATTTCTTTATAATTAAGATTCACTCTCTCGCTGATAGAATATCGCCTGTGGCAGATTCCTCACATAAGATTGGGCAGACTCTGACGAGAGTTCCCATTTTCTCCGACTTGTCGGAGAGCGAGCTCAAGTTCCTGATTGAGCGCGTGGTGACCCGCAAGTATTCAGCAGGCGAGTTGGTCTTTGGCGAAGGCGAGCCGTGCAAAGGACTTTACGTTGTGGAATCCGGCCAGATTCGCATCTTCAAGACTTCCTCCGGTGGACGCGAACAGGTGCTGAGCATCGATGGTCCCGGCAACTCCATCGCCGAGCTACCGGTCTTTGACGGAGGCGTGTACCCAGCATCAGCCATGGCCATCGAGGAAAGCACCTTGCTGCTGGTGGGCAAGCAGGATTTTCATGCACTCTGCCTCGCTCATCCGGAAGTGGGGCTGAAGGTGCTGCGGGTGGTGGGCGCGCGCCTGCGAAGGCTGGTCGGCATCGTTGAGGAACTTTCCTTCACGACCGTTCGGCACCGGCTTGCATCCTTTCTGCTTCGTCTCGCGCAAAAGTCGGGCAAGCGCACTGCCGAAGGTACGGTTGTCTCCCTACCCGTGAATAACCAGGAATTGGCCGCTCAGATTGGTACTGTACGCGAATTGGTTTCCCGCAATCTTTCCCGCCTGCAGGCCGAAGGCTTGCTGAAGATCGATGGCCGCGATGTAATCCTTTTCGATTTGAAAGGTCTTGAAGAAAAAGTCGAATCGCCGGAGTGACCGTGAATCACGCCCCTTCGCGAGCGATTTCCAAACCGGACTCTGACATTTTTTCCCTTCTGCTGAGGCTTTAGCAGGTGTTCAATCCAGCCGCCGTCTGTTCCGTGACAAAAGTCATCGGCAGACTTTTTTTCATTTCCTAAAATCGACCTGTTCAGCGCGGGGAATCGCAAAAAACCAACCGCGCCAGGAGGAAACGATGAGCGTGACCACAGAAAAGACCGTTCGAGAGCTGGCACTCGAGAATGCAGGCGCAACAAGGATTTTCGAAAAGCTCGGCATCGATTATTGCTGCGGCGGCAGCCGAACTTTGGAACAGGCTTGCCACGCTGCCGGTCTTCCAATCGATCAAGTCTTGAAGTCTCTGGACGAGGCTGCACTCCCATCAACAACCAGCGCGGATAATCATCACTGGCAAACCGAGCCGCTGGGAAACCTGATTTCCCACATTACCAACACGCACCACAAATACACCCGCGAGGAAATCGATCGCCTGACTCCCCTGTTCGCCAAGGTCTGTTCGGTGCACGGGATGCGCCATCCGGAGCTCCTGGAGCTGCGCGACACCTTCACCGGCCTCGCTCATGAATTGACCACCCATTTCATGAAAGAGGAAATGGTCTTGTTTCCCCACATTGCGCGGATGGAGGAAGCGGTTGAGGAGAAGGCGCCGGTTTTGCCCGCTCCCTTTGGGACAGTTCAGAATCCCGTGGCGATGATGATGCACGACCATGATTCCGCCGGCGACGCTCTGCACACCCTGCGGGAGACCAGCCATGGCTACATCGCGCCGGATGATGCCTGCGTCAGCTATCAGACTCTGTACAGAGCTCTCGCCGAGCTTGAGGCTGACTTGCACCAGCACATTCATCTTGAGAACAACATTCTGTTTCCGCGGGCGATTGCAATGGAAAAGGGCCATTGATGGGGCGGAGCGCGCGGCGATGGCCTTCGTGCAAACGCCGCGCGCCGCCGGAAAACTGATCGCCATGTCCCCGCTCGTTTCCACCATCGAGGATCGGACGGCTGGCCAGGCCACGCCTGACGAAACCTTCAGGATCAACGCCGCGCGCGAAGCCGCACTCGCGCGACTGTTGATGCTCTACATTCTCACCGGCCTCTTTTTCATGTTGCTTCCGGGAACATTTCTGGGAGTCTGGAACCTGATGGCCATCAGCAGCCATCGCGCGGCGGGCGCCGTTCCTCCGGCGTGGATTCAGGCGCACGGTCACGCCCAAATCTTTGGTTGGATCGGCACTTTCATTCTCGGGATCGGTTTCTATTCCATCCCCAAGCTGCGGCGCAAGAATTTCGGACTGTGGATTCAGGGGACAGCCTGGGGACTTTGGACCTCCGGCGTGGCGATGCGCTGGCTGGCCAATGT
>JASHTO010000519.1 GCA_030040515.1 Terriglobia bacterium | reverse complement strand
TCGCCATCCAACCTTTCGTGCTTCCTGATTTTTTCCAGAATGCTTTTACATTTGGCGCAACCTGCTGGTGGGCTGCGGAATCTTCCTTTGCCCCTTACCCATTAGATGCGCAACCACGCATTCCCGATTGCGGATCAGACTCTCCGCCGCTTGGGCGGGCGGCAACCGTTGTGCGGAATGGGCGTCACGTCCTTGATGTTCCGCACTTCCAGGCCCGCGGTGGCCAGGGCGCGAATGGCCGATTCCCGGCCCGCTCCCGGCCCCTTCACGCGCACTTCCACGCTGCGCATGCCGTGGTCGCGCGCCGCATTGGCCACGCGCATGGCCGCCTGCTGCGCGGCGAAGGGCGTGCCCTTGCGCGAACCCTTGAAGCCGAGCGATCCCGCGCTTGACCAGCAGATGACGCGCCCGTCCGTATCCGTGATGGCCACGTGGGTGTTGTTGAACGTCGCCTCCACGTGCACGACTCCGACGGGGACGATGCGCTTTTCCTTCTTCTTGAAAACTTTCTTCTTTCCGGTTTTTGTCGCCGCTTTGGCCATAATTGTTTTCAGTCCTCAGTAATCTAAGTCTTCGCCGTTGCGCGTTTCTTGTTGGCCACCGTGCCCTTGCGCGGTCCCTTGCGCGTGCGGGCGTTGGTGTGGGTGCGCTGGCCACGCACCGGCAGGCTGCGGCGATGCCGCATTCCGCGGTAGGAACCAATTTCAATCAGCCGCCGGACGTTCATCGCCGTTTCTTTGCGCAGGTCGCCTTCCACGGCGCCTTCTTCTTCCAGAATCTGGCGAATCTTGGTGACCTCGTCTTCCGTCAGGTCTTTGACCTTCTTGTCCGGGTCAATGTGCGAGCGCATGAGAATGGAGAGCGATCTTGCCCGGCCGATGCCGTAGATGTAGGTCAGGCCAATCTCCGCGCGCTTCTTGGGCGGCAAATCCACGCCCGCGATTCTTGCCATATCTCACCTCGGAGTCCGAAACTCGAAATCCGAAACTCGAAACTCGCTCCACATGGGCCTTCTGCCCTGTCGATCCCGAATTTCGAATTTCGATTTTCGAGTTTCGCTTTTCACATTAACCCTGCCGCTGCTTGTGCTTGGGGTTCTCGCAAATCACCCGCACCACTCCGCGCCGCCGGACGATCTTGCATTTCGAACAGATTCTTCGCACTGACGAACGTACCTTCATGGTTTATCCTTCTTGGGTTCTTCCACCCTGCCCGGCGCCTATCGATACCGAAACACAATCCTGCCGCGCGTCAAATCGTAGGGCGAAAGCTCCACGGCCACCTTATCGCCCGGGAGGATGCGAATGAAGTTCTTCCGCATTTTCCCGGAGATATGGGCAAGGACCTGGTGCTTGTTGTCCAATTCGACTCGAAACATCGCATTGGGTAAAGCTTCCAGCACGGTTGCTGTAACCTCAATTGCATCTTCCTTCGCCATACCTCTGGGGGGCCTCAACCCCGCCGCCGCGCCCCATTCGGAACGCAACGGGCACCGCCTAAATTCGTGTTAACACGTCGGGGCCGTTCTGCGTGACCGCGACCATATGTTCGAAATGGGCGGACAGCCCGCCATCCACGGTGACCGCCGTCCAATTATCGCCGAGCACGCGAACGTCCGGTCCACCGGCATTCACCATAGGTTCGATGGCAAAGACCATGCCCGGTTTCAAGACCGGTCCATGCCCAGCCTGTCCGTAATTGGGCACTTGCGGCTCCTCGTGCATCGCCTTGCCGATTCCGTGCCCAACGAACTCCCTCACCACCGAGTAACCGTTCTTTTCCGCGTGCTGCTGAACGGTGAAGCAAACATCCCCCAGCCGATTTCCCAGGCGCGCTTTCTGAATCGCCAGCTCCAGGGCCTCTTCGGTCACCTTCAGCAGGCGCTGGGCGGAATCGCTGATGGCGCCCACCGGCAGCGTCACGGCGGAATCCCCATAATACCCGTCGAGAATGACGCCCGTATCCAGGCTCACGATGTCGCCCTCGCGCAGCGCGCGGCGCGGCGAGGGAATAGCGTGAATCACCTCGCTGTTGATCGACGCGCACAGGCAGCAGGGATAGCCGCGATAACCCTTGAATGCGGGCTTGGCACCCAATTCTTTCACCCGCTTGGCCACAAAATTCTCGAGGTCAAGCGTCGTCACCCCAGGCCGCACCAAACCCTTAATTTCCTCAAGCAGCTCCCGCACCATCCTTCCACTGCGCCGGAGCTTTTCGATCTCGGCCGCTGACTTACAGATAATCATGCCTTTGAAAGATAGTCCATTAACCCTTTGGCGATTTCGTGGGGCTCCTTGTTTCCGTCCACGGCCAGCAGCGCGCCCTGGCCTCGATAGTACTCGATCAACGGCTGAGTCTGCTGGTGATACGCTTCCAGCCGCTGCCGGATGGTAGTTTCGTTGTCGTCGGCGCGATGGAGCAGCTTGCCGCCATCCTGGTCGCAAATCCCCTCAACTTTGGGAGGATTGAAGTAGATGTTGTAAATCTCCCCGCACACCGAACACGTCTGGCGCCCGGTGAGGCGCTTCAGGAGCAAGTCCTCCCCAACCTCAATATCCATCACCAGCGGCTTCCCCTGCCCTTTTGCCGCGAGCATCTTATCCACAAACTTCGCCTGGGCGATGGTTCGCGGAAATCCGTCCAGGATA
>JASHTO010000518.1 GCA_030040515.1 Terriglobia bacterium | reverse complement strand
TGTGAATTCCAACATCCTGTTGGTCGAAGATGAGCCCGGACTGGTGCTCACGCTCAGCGATCGCCTGCGCAGCGAGGGATACAACGTGGATGCGCTTTACGAGGGCACGCAGGTGCTGGAGCGCGCCACTCACAATCGCTTCGGGCTGATTATTCTGGATGTCATGCTGCCGGGGAAAGGCGGCTTCGAGGTTCTTCAGGAGCTGCGCCAGCGCGGCTTCACCACGCCCATCCTGATGCTCACCGCGCGCACTCAGATGGCCGACAAAGTAAAGGGTCTGAAGATCGGCGCGGACGATTACCTGACCAAACCCTTCGAAATGCCGGAGCTGCTGGCGCGCGTCGAGGCCCTGCTGAGACGTGGCAGCCGCGCGGGCCACGATGGCCCCGACTTTTACGATTGCGGCCCGCTCCACATCGATATGCGCAAGTCAGAAGTTACGCGCGACGGCTCGCCCGCGCCGCTTTCCACCAAGGAATTCCAACTGCTGCGGTATCTGCTCGAAAACCGCGGCCGCACCGTAAGCCGTGAAGAGCTTTTGAAGGAAGTCTGGGGCTACGTCTCAGCGCCCTCGACACGCACTGTGGACGTCCACGTCGCCTGGCTCCGCCAAAAGCTCGAAGCCGACCCCAAGCAACCCAAATACATCCTCACCGTGCACGGACAAGGGTATAAGTTCGCCTCCTGAAACCCGCATGCCGTATGTAGCGCGGACTGCCGCCTTTGCAGTCCGCGTCACTTCCTGAGTTGGATTCGATGGCCGCGACACTGAATTGCCGCAGACCACAAATGCGGTGGTCTGCGCTACCTGCTTTGCGCCTTCGCGCCTTTGCGTGAAGATGTTTGTATTTTGATTCCGCCCCTGAAGAACAAAACAATTTCACGCAAAGGCGCGAAGGCGCAAAGGGACAGAATTAGTTGACCCTGGTCCCACCGATGATTTTCAGTTATCCCAAAAGCCATGCGACTTTTTCGATTTTTCCAGCCACGTGGCCCACGCCCAGCGCGCAGTGGTGCGTCGGCCCTTCACTGCACAGGGCGTTGACGAAGGCGGTGGGGTCCAGGGCAAATCGCAGGCGGCTGTTGGTGTTTCCGATTTTCAGGCGCTCGCCGGGCAGGCATTCGCCTTGCCCGCCTGGCGAAAGGCCGCACCCGCCGCGTGAGCCTTGTGCGCGTCATCCACCAAACCGGCGCTCACCACCGAGGCCCAGTCGCCGATTTTCTCTTCCACCTTGCGCTGATAACCCTCCAGGCGCTCTTTGAGCCCGGGGAATTGCGGCCAATAAGCCGCCAGGCCGATGCCGATCTTCGCCCGTTCTGCCTGTCCCACAGTTGACTCCTTGGGGTTCTACAATTCGCTGCGTAGACTTCGGCACATCAACGGTTCGCTATGGTTTTGATGCTTCTCAGGTTGAGCAGCCGCCGGTCAGCAGTTGCCAAGGTTAAGTCCAGAACCTTGGCCGTGGCAGCCAGAAACCGATCCGCCGGATCAAAGTGGGGAAGTTCCAATTGACACGCTACCAGCAAAATCTCATGGGTCAGAGGCGCTTCATGGAGTTTTGCAGTCGCTCTCGCCACCCATAAGGATGGGGCCTCCTGGAGATGGATTTTTCCCTTGGAATTCAAGGTCAGGGCCTCCCACGTACTTATTGGGGATAACCATAACTCGTTTTGGGGATTGACCAACTCGCGGCGCAGTCTGCTTCCAAGGTGCTGCGGTTCACGAAGACTCCACAACCAGATGTGAGTGTCCAGAAGGATTTTCAATCGCGCAGTGCCTCCCACTCGCTCGCTTCACTCGCCGGAGAGACGATGTCGCCCGTGATATCGAAGCTGTCCGCCATAGACCCCAGCCAGTTCTTGCGGTCGAGTGATGGACCGGGCGGCACCACCTCGGCGAGGGGTTTGCCGAAGCGGGTGATGCGCAGCGGCTTTTTGGTCTTTTGCACTTGTTTGAGGATTCCCAAGCACTTGGCCTTGAATTCCGATACAGCGATTTCTTCCATGAATGTCCTCCATTTTAGTTCAGATTATCATGGTCAATAATTATGGTCAATTATGCGCTCCCCCATTTTGAGGAGTTTGAAAGCGGCAGCTTCGTCCGGTCCGTGGCTTCGCGGCCGCACTCCGAAGGCGCATGGCGCAAGCAGCGCAAGGATCACCGTGTCAAAACCGGGGCGCAGTATCTCCACGTTTTGTATATAATCCTGTCCCAGTCGGAGCCGTCAACTCTCACGACCCCTCATGGTGAGAGTGGAGCCCCGGGCTTCATTCAGGATGCGCTGTCCAAAATGCCAATTCGATCATGAAGCGCAGTTCACCGAGTGCATGAAGTGCGGAATCGTCTTTGCGCGCTATGAGGCGGCGATGGCGGCGAAGCAGGCGGCCGAGGAGGCGAAGCAGACCGCCGTGGGCACTGGAAAGGTTGGTGCGCCCGCGCCGGCGGCCTCCGTCCCGTTGGCGCGAATTGCGGCGCTGCCACCCGTCGAAGCTCCCTGGGAGCGGTACGATCCCCGCAGCGAGTTGAAGTTCCGGGCGCTGGCGCTTCCGCTGGCGTTGATTGTGGGGCGATGGGTGGCGGGCGCGGGCATGTTGAGCCTATTGGGAGGCGAGCTCGCGATGGTGGTCCACGAGAGCGGGCACGCCATCACTTCGTGGCTTACGGGCCGCTGGGCAATCCCTTCGTTCTGGGTCACCTATCACGGCCAGGACCGCCACTGGTGGATCGTTCTGCCCTTGATCTGCGCCATAGTTTTTGGGGGTTATCTGGCGTGGAAGGCGCAACGCTGGGGATGGGTTTGTGCCGCCGGCGCGGTGCTCCTGCTGGAATTAATCATCCAAGGTCAAACCTCGCTCGCGCAGGGAGCCCTGATCGTTTTTGGCGGTGACGGAGGCGCACTGGTGCTGGGCACGATCCTCATGGCCACGTTTTACGCGCCTCACGAAAGCGCGTTTTACAAGAATTGGGGTATGCGGTGGGCCTTGCTGGTATTCGGAGCGCTGGCCTTCATGCACGTCTACCGTGAATGGTCTACGAATAATATGCCTTTCGGGGAAATTGAGGGAGTGAACCTTTCGGACCCTACTCTGCTCACCGAATATTACGGGTGGACCATTCAGGAAATGGTTGGCCGCTATCTTCTGCTGGCCAGAGTCTGCTTTGCGGCTCTCTTTATGCTGTACATTGGGGGATTGGTTTCCGTCTATCGGGAGACGCAGTCGAAAACGCCACTACTCTCGTAATGGGTCACATGAAGGTCATCTTCCTATTCTCAATCTCGGCCTTGATTTGCTCGGCGGTGCTATGTCAAGAACGCCCGCCAGGCCCCGTCGAAATCGTTGATGAGCCGCATCACAAGCTGATCCTCAAGAATCAATCAGTGCAGGTCTTTCGGCTTCGACTCCTTGCCAACGAAGTAACGCTGCCCCACCGCCATCGGCGGTTTTATGCATTCATCAGCATGGATCCGGCCATTATCGGGAATGAGGTTCAGGGCCGGCAACCGGTTTTGACGGAGCTCAAACCCGCGGAAGTGCACACTTCCAGAGGTGGTTTTACGGTCGCCGAGCGCACAATTCTCCCCAGCCTGCTGAGATCATGGTCATCGAACCGATGATCACGGACGATGGGAAAGGCTTTGGCACACCGATGGGCGGATTCGAGTTGCACAGTGCTGCGTTCAGTCCGCAGTTTGAGACAGGGGTTGCACGCGGATATATCTTGGCAATCGGTCCCGGAGGGAGGGTTGAAAAACATCCTGAGGATTACGATAGGCTGCTGGTTGCGTTGTCCGATTTGAGCGTGCAAGAAGTGGCAGATGGGAAGGAGCCCACCGACGTGCAGATGAAGAAGGGTGAAGTGCGTTGGTTCGCGCGCGGAACTACGCACGCAACAATCAATGTCGGAAATTCGCCGGCCGCGCTTCTGACGTTGGAATTCAAATAACAATTGCTGGTTGTCAAGGCGCAAGAGAGTGGGCTTGCGGCTTGTGGCTGAATTTGCGGCGAAGGTCAGGCCAGAATTCCTTCATCACGATGGTCATGGTGTCGTACCCGACCTGGGAGCCCCACACGCTGGCAGTATTTGCCAAAGTCCGATCCTCCCGAGGGTGGTAGGTGTAGGTGGAAATCCCCGCGGAAAGCGCGCTCCCCATGATTTCAGAGAAATTGAACCGGTTGTGTCCGGAGTCGGTGCGCGTTACAAAGATACGGCTTATGGCGTAACCGGTCCGGCCCCAAAACGTTCCGGAATACGATTGGTAGAAGCGCGGATCCTCCTTGAGTATCGAGGGAAGGATGGCGCCCGTCATGAAGTTCTCGATGGTTCCGTCGGCAAACGCTGCCCCGTAGCGCTTTGCGTAACCCACCATTCCCTGTCCGTATCCTTTTTCGCTGTTCTCCGCCTGGCTAATCCCGGCAAGAGCCCCGTACCAGGGGTAATTGAAGTAATCGAACGAGGTGAGCGCCGCGGCTTTAAATTTCTGCCAGGAACTCAAGGGCGGTAACTGCGTGGCGTTTTCCATGGTAAGAAAATTGGGAAGAGCATAAAAAAGCCGGTCATTGGATGTACCGCTCGGGGAAATGACCGGCGCTTTCGGATCTGCGTTGCTTCTTGGTGCCGCCTTGGGTGGATCACCGGGGGATGCCGGGGACGCAGGACCATCCGCCGGTTGTTGCGCGGCCGCCGAAGCAGCAGCGCATAGGATCGCCGTGATGAGCGTGCCCGCCAACCCACTTCGGGGCGGCCGGCTTCTGTGGATCGCTTCTCGCATCTTCCCTTGCGTGCCACCGCGTGGCACCGCGTGCGCACGTGCGTCAAACAGTCCGGCTCGCCCGCTAGCATCTTAGGCCGTGTCATCGTTTGACGAAGGAAAGGGGGGATGAGTTTCCCCGTCCGGGCTTAAGGAAGGGAATTGTGCAAAGATTTTACTTTCTTAACGTTGGGAAGGTAACATCCACCTCGGTTACCACCTCCACAGGCTCGCCGCTGAGAAGGGAAGGCCGGTAGCGCCACTTGGCCACGGCTTTCATAGCGGCCGGCGCCAGGGCCGGCGGGCCGCTGAGCAGCTTTACGGTCTGCACCCTGCCGCTCCGGGCGATCACCACTTCCATACGCAATACGCACCGTGCCTTCAATGCCTGCCTTTTGCGCCTCGCGGGGATAGGTCGGCTTGGGCTGGTAAATCAACCCTTTCGCCATCACCGCATCACCTGCGTGAACCTGCCGGGGCGGGTTTTTCGCCTCCAGTTCGGTGGCGATTTGCTCCTCCTTGGCGGCTTCCGCCTTATCGCCTTTGCCTCGCAAGATTCTGGCCAATACATAGTGCCCCCTGGGCCGGTCGGGGACGATGCGCACTGCCTCGCGCGCTTGCGCGAGAGCGCCATCCAGGTCGCCCTTCTTCTCCAACAATTCCGCCAGGTTCCAGTGGGAAAAGGCTGCGTCCGGACTCTGGGCCAAAGCCTGCTGATTGGCCTCGAGCGCGCCGTCCAGGTCTCCCGCCTCCTCCAACAATCGAGCCAGCGCGTTCCAGGCGCGCCCATCGTCAGGGTCCAATCGCATCACCTCGCGGGCCTCGGCGATGGCGCCCGTGGTGTTGCCCTGCTGGCGGAGCGCGGTGGCGATATGGAAGTGCGCGAGCGCCAAGCCGGGATCCAGGCGGAGCGCTTCCCGGTCCTCGGCGATCGCGGCGGTCCATCCCGGCTCGCCCAGGCTGCTGGGCAAGACCCCCGACAGGTCAATGTGCAGCAGAGGATTATCCGGCTCGATGGCGAGGGCCGCGCGGATTTCCTTTTCGGCCTCCGGCCAAGCCCGGTTCTGCAGCAGCTTCGCGGCCTGCAGCAGGTGCGGAAGAACCTGGGTGTCCGGCGCTGAACTCGACCCGGACGCGCGGGCGCTCCCGGAGGTTGAGGCAGCTTTGCGCACGGCCGCCATCAACGCGTCGCTTCCTCCCGCCGCTTGGAGCGCGGTGACGTAGTCTTCGTCGAGCGGAAAATCAATCCCCCGCTTCGCGATGTCCCGCTCCATGTGATCCTGATGCTGCCCCGCCAGACGCAGAGCCAGCAGCTCAACCTGGCTGAAGGGCTTGGCAGGCTGCGAGGTGGCCGATCCGTAAAGGGGAAACAGAAAGAAGAGTATCAAGGCACGAATCATTGGAGTTTCCTCCCTGACCGGTTCCAAGTGTGCCTCGACACCCATGGCGATGCGTCGAGTCGCAATTCATCCCGCGAGAGGCGAGTCCGTGGAAGTTGCCGGCGCCTTTACGCTACTGCGAATCACACCCGTTCTCATCTCCTGCGCAGGAGGTGACGGGTGGCGCAGGACACGCAAACGTCGCGACCGAAGAGTTGATAGTGGGCGCACATCGCGGCCGCGCCCTCATCCATGGCACATTCGCACGGTTCAAGATGTCTGGGAATCAGCACCGCCGCCACGACCACCAGCAGCACGAGGGCCAGCAACACTTGGGCCGCGGACCTGCGAATGCGCCGGCGGCGGCAAGTCACCGGAGAACTGCGATGCGGCTCAGCATCGGCAGGCCGGCTCTGAAACGAATTGATGCCCAACATCCCAACGAAGGGCGAAAATGACCGCCGCAAGAGATTCGCTTGCATCGGACTACCTGAGCTGTCTTGGGTTGCGCTGTGGTTCCGAAAAAATTATACCGTTAACCAGAATTTCGCTTCCGGCAATTCGAATGACCGAAATATATCACACTCTGCCTGTTTATGGAGCGACCTGCTTCGGGGAGCACCCAAGCAGGGTAGCCACGACACGCTTTGGGTGTCGTGGGCTTTTCTCACCCGCGATACGATTCCGGTAAGCCGGTAGCCACGGCACGATCTTTGTGCCGTGGGCTCGGGTTTCTTTCGAAGAACCCACAACTGAAAAACCCACGGCATAAAAACATGCCGTGGCTACCCGCTTCGTAATGCGGGAAAAACCCACGGTCAGAATGCGCTGACCGTGGCTACCGGGACAGATCTCAAATTGGTTTCAGTGCTGTGTGGGCGGAATATAAGGCGGGTAGCCAGACACGCTTTGGGTGTCGTGGGCTTTTCTCACCCGCGATACGATTCCGGCAAGTGGACATGATCCATCTCGATGGGACACTGCGCAACCGTGAGCTTGTCGAGGGCGAAGCTATTGTAGCTTGACCATCGCCAGTCTTGAGGCCGGCTGACCAGTCCTTTGCGCACCGGATTCAGGTGCAGGTAGTCGAGGCGCCCTGCGAATTCCTTTTGGTGGCGCACGAAGCGGTCCCAGAATTGATGTTGCCACACCGCGCCGCGAGTGCCCCGCGCACGGTTCAACGAGCTCGCTGCGGTCCACTTGATGTCCTGAACCGCCCGCGAGATCGTGAGCGGAAAGGTTGTCCAGATGAGCGCGTGCCAGTGGTCCGGCATCACCACATAGCCGCACAAGAGAAAGCCAAGCTTGCGCCGCGAGGCCGCCAGGGCGTCCGTCACCAACCCAAATTCTCCCTTCGCCAGCGGAACCCGTGTGCGGCGAAGATTCACCGTAACAAAAAAGATTCGATCCGAAGTTTGCAGCCGACGGACGTGCGACACCATCGGATATTACCACCAGGTGGGCCACGGACCCATCATCGGTTCGCGGGCAAAAGGAAAAGCTACCTGCTGATGGAACCTGGGTTTCGTGCTGCTGGCCGGAGATCGGGCCATTGCTCGTTCGTAATCAAACGCACGTGTAAAGTCACAGGCAGGTAATCTGTCGGTTCAACCGCACGTGCTGCTTGGCCGCATATGGTGACTTGGTGTCCGACAGATTTCTTCAGAAGAGTGGGTAGCCACGGCACGATTTTTGTGCCGTGGGCTCGGGTTTCTTTCGGAAGAACCCACGGCATAAAAGGCATGCCGTGGCTACCTGCTAGCCGCTTCAACGGCCTCAATGAAAACCCGGAATGGAAAAATCGCACCCTCCGGCTTTTTACACAAGCAGCTTGACGTTACGGATCGACTTTCGATCGTTGACTCCGCAACAAATGAATGTCAAAATCCCGACGAAATCGGCCAACCTCCTGAATGGGTGAAAATCAAATCAGCGGGCACGAGACTGCAAATGACCACACGAAGTAGCTATTGGCAGTGCCAGGGATGTGGCTCAATCTACGTAAAACAAAAAGACTCGCTAAGCGAGCTTGGCCTGTCAATGGGAATGACAGTCATGGGTGGCCGCACGTGCGGAACCTGTGGCACGCGCCACGAGACCGCAGATATTTATAACGGGAACTTTGATATGCATGCACCCGATGTGCTCGTTGCGGCGGCTCTTCAGGATACCGAAAACGCGGCGTGGGACGCTACAAAGAAAGTTTGGAAATACAAAGGGCAAGAACTACGTGGCTCAGAATCATTTGAATCGCCCAGGCAAAAGAGACCGAGTAATGTAAGGCATATTCGTTCAAGCGATGGCAAAACTGACTTCTCTGCAGTTGTGGTCGATAAATATCACCTCGATCATGCCGACGTAAGCGAAGTCGAAGAGCTTCTGGGGTCCATTGCCACACAAATACGCGAACGCGGTTCATTCAAACCATGTATTTTGACCTTTCTTGGCTTCGATGGTGATCCTCGCGAGGTTTGTCAAATTCCGGAAATTCGCCGTTGGTGCTCGGCAGCATGGAAAAAATCGCCGGCCCTTGTGCCATTCATAGAACAAGATGTATCGGGTACATGTATGATGTTTATACTCGCCTTGCTGAACGCCAAAGTCCAACTCCAAGGAACGAAAGCTGCCTTTGCTGTTCCCCCCCACGAACTCACTCCAATCTTAATCAAAGCCGCTGAATCTGGTTTGGCTTTTCTGGAGTCTTGCAACTACAAAAACGGATCGGAGTACATTACCGCTTGGGTCAAGTCCTTCGTCAAGTAGATGGACTTTTAATGACCCGAGTACTTCGGAGGGGTAATCACTCATGAGCTTCTTGAGAAATCTATTTAAAGGCAAAAGCACAGCGGACGTTCGTAACGACGCAGCTAAACCAGCTAGCGCTCAGCCGGCCGCCAAAATGGGTTCTCCTTCAATGCCTCGGCAAAATAGCCCCGTAGCACGAACATGGAAGAACATGCCATCGGGGCCATGACGCCAAAAACATGGGGACAGACGGAACGTTTCACTTGTTTCTACGTACGTTCGGTTCGTGTAAAACAAGGTAAACGTTCCGTCTGTCCCCGTATTTCCCCCTTTCCCCCCGTATTTCCCCCGTATTTCGTATTTCCGCGAAGATCATCGCTGTGGCGAAAGCCGAGAACTGATAAGCCTAGCGCCAATTTGACGGCCTTTGAATATCCTGC
>JASHTO010000517.1 GCA_030040515.1 Terriglobia bacterium | reverse complement strand
CTGCGTGATCTTCTCCTGCTGCCACAGGTAAGCTGCTGACCGCAACAGCGCGATGAGCGTCGTGGGAGTGGCCAGCACGACCTTCTTCTGCATCCCATCGTCGATCAATTGCCGGTCCTGTTCCAGGGCCGCGCTGAAAAACGATTCCCCGGGCAGGAACAAGACGACCAATTCCAGCTCCGGGCCTACTTGCTCCCAATACTTCCGCTCCGCAAGCTGGTTCATGTGGGTTCTGACCAACTGTCCGTGCGCGGTCAAAGCCTTCGCTCTCTCTTCTTCTGTTTTTTCTGCATCGACCGCATCGAGGAAAGCTTGCAACGGCACCTTGGCGTCCACCGCGATCCGGCGATTGCCCGGAAGGTTCACGATCATATCCGGACGTTGCCGGCCTGAGTCCGCCGTGATCGTTTCCTGTTCCGAGAAATCGCAGTGCGCCGACATTCCCGCCAGCTCCGCGACCCGTCGCAGCGTCAACTCACCCCAGCGTCCGCGGGCTTTAAGGGGTGAGCTCAATGCGCTGGCCAGATGCTTGGTTTCATCCTCCAGTCGCTTGTTGGCCTCCGCGAGACTCCGCAACTGCTCGTCCAGCGTGCCGTATGCTTTCTGCCGGGCCTTCTCCATTTCCTGGATCTGCTGCTCGTATCGCCCCAGAGATTCCCTGAGTGGATTGATGATGCCATCGATGGCTTTCTGGCGAGTTTCCAGATCGCCCTTTGCCTGCGCCTGCAAGGTTTCAAACTGACTTCGCGCCAGGGCGATAAAGGCCTGGTTGTTGCTCTTGAGGGCTTCGGCGGAGAGCGCCTGAAAGGTTTCGGTCAAGGTTTTCCTTGCTTCCTCCAGCAGCTTCTTCTGCTCATCAAGGTTTGCCTGGGCCTCGCGCCACTTCGTTTCCGCTTCAGCGCGCAATTTGACTTCCGCTTCGAGCCGCTGGTGCAGTTGCAGAGAATCCGAAGTGGCGGAGCGGGCGCCGGCAAGCTCGGCTTGCGCTCTGATCTTCTGTTCGCTTTCATTTCGAATCTGCTGCTGAAGCTCGTCGCGCGTGCGCGCGGCGGCCAGCAGCCAGCCGACCACTCCGCCCAGCGCCGCTCCCAGAATGACCAGCAGGATGGAGATCATAAACTACACCGAAATTCCTGAATCGAGTTACGATCCGCGTTGCCAAGCCAAAATCAAAAGTCTTCCTCGTGCGCCGGGCAGATGGGGACGTAATCGCAATACTTGCACACAAAACCCGGCTTGGGCGGAAATATATTCTGGCGGATCTGCGCGGCGACTTCGCGTATCTCCCTGACAACCAATTCCAGGTCGCGCGGCGTGCGCGCGGTGCGCACCGGCTCATTATTCGTCAGGCTGTAAAACGTAAGCTGCGCCGGATTCAGGCGCATCTGGTCGCGCGCCGCCAGCGCGTAGATGGAAAGTTGAAGGCTTTTGTCCGCATCCTTCTGCGAGGGCGGGCGGCCGGTCTTGTAATCCACCAGTTCCACGGAATTTTCCCTGAGCGGATTGATCTGGTCGATGCGTCCTTCCATGAGCACGTCTCCCCAATCGAGTGAGAAACGTGCCTCCGCGGCAATGGGAAGCGTCGAGACGTTTTCATGCCGGGCTACAAACACGCGCAATTGTTCGAGTCCGGCCTTCTTGTACGCCTGCTCTTGATAGTCGTCCTCGAAGCCGGCGTCCCTCCAGCTTTGCTCAAAGTACGATTGGATTTGTTCAAATGTCACCGGTCCCTGCCGACGGAGTTCGAAGTAGTGCCGCGCGCACTGGTGCATGACGTTGCCGAACGTCAACGCGGGCTGCGGCCCCGTCGGAATCTTGAGGTAGTGGCTGAACAGGAATTTCTGCGGGCACGTTTCGTATGTTTCGATCGCCGAAGCGCTGAGCTGGAGTTTCTCCTCCGGCTTGATCGCGGATGCCCCGCGCGCCCACTGAGCAATCGGCGGGTGGATTCCCGAAGCAGCCTGGTCGTCGCCGAACAAACCGCTTTGGGGGCCTCGCGCCCGCGGGTGACGTTGCGGAACAGGTTCAGTGCTTTGCGCTCCGGCAGTTGGTGGTGAAACATTCGGAACGTCGATGCGCTCGATGTCGCGTGCTTCAACGACCGGGTCGGAAGTCAGGTCATCGACGAAGAGCGAGAGTTTTTTCGGAGACTTCGCGACGCTCGAGACGTAGAGGCGATCCTCCGCGCGCGTGATCCCCACGTAAAGCAGCCGGCGTTCTTCTTGTTCATGAATGTTGGCGGGCGGAGGCGGACCCTTGCGCAGCGCGTCCGGGAACTCAATGACGGGTTTTTGCTCGCTGTGGGGAAATCGCCGCGGCGCGACGCTGAGGATGAAGACGACGGGAAATTCTAGCCCCTTGGCGGAATGTACGGTCATCATCTGCACGCATTGCGAGTGGCTTGCCGGCTCGGGCGCCTCAATGAATCCGCCCGCCTCCCGGAAATATGCGAAATAGTCGAGGAAGGAAGCAAGTTCCCACGAATCGCTCTTACCTTCCCACTTCTCCAGGAATTTCCGGAAAGCCTCCACATACGCGGCATCAGGATCCTCAGGGGCAAAGGCAAGTTCCAGCCGCCCCAGCAGTCGTTGCAGCAGCGCGGTCACAGGGGCTTGTCGCGCAAATCCGTGTAACTCACTCAGCAAGCGGCGCAATTCCGGCCAGCCGGTTTCCTCCAGGCGCTTCGTCGCTGCCTTTTCCCACGATTGCAAAACGTCATAAAGAGAGCAGTGATCGCGCCCTGCCTGCTGCCGTGCCTGCTGAGCCAGTTCCTCCGGAAAATTCCAACGTGGTGTCAGCAGCACACGCGTCAAGCTGACATTGTCTTTTGGCTGATGAATGATATTCAGGTAGGCGAGCAGGTCGCGGACGATGATGGTGGAAAGAATCGACAGCCCGTGGATGGCAAAGCGAATGTGACGACTTCGAAATTCCTCAACCAGCAGGTCGCGGTAATGGTGTGCGCGATAGAGCACGGCGATATCACCCGCTCTTGTTCCTTTGCGGAGGAGCCGTTCGACCTCCTCCGCGATCCAGGCCGCCTCGCTCAGGAAGTCGGCGGATTGCAGAAGATAAACTCGCAAACCCTCATCCCGCGTCGTCTGGAGTTTGGGCTTCGACTTGTACCGATCATTTTTGGAGATTAAGGCCTGCGCCACCCGAAGAATGTGCTGCGAGGAGCGGTAGTTGATATCCAGAAAAACCGTCTTGTGCCCCGGAAAGGCCTCGTCAAACATTTTGAATGCGCCGTGCGAGGCGCCGCGAAAGCGGTAAATGGCCTGATCGTCGTCGCCCACGGCGGTGATGTTGTAAGGCGGTTTCACCAGGCGCTTCAGCAGCTCCACCTGAGCGTAATTCGTGTCCTGAAATTCATCGACAAGAACATATCGAAAGGACCGTCGGTAATTCTCAAGCAGGTCGGGCTCGCGATCAAAGAGGCGAACGGTCTCCGGAATCAGGCTGCCCAGGCTGGAAGCGCCGGCATCTTCAATCAGTTTTCGACTATTGCGGAAGACGCGCGCCAATTCGCACTTTTTATCGATTTCCTCCTGCGCCTGCGCCCTCTCATCCGCATCCAGCAGCGGCGCGCTCTGTCGGAAATCCTCTTCCAGCTTCGCAACAAATTGCTCAAAATCCGCGGGCTCAATCAACTCATCCTGGCAGCGGGAGAAGAAATCATTGAGCGAGTGAAGGAATGCGCCGGGCTCGGGCAATTTCTGGTAATACTGAAGCCCCAGGTTTTCCATCCGCCGGCGGAGAAAAATCCACACGTCAACCTTGTCGAGCAGCGTGCGTTCGAGATGGTGCTTGCGCAGAACGCCGTAACAGAAAGCGTGAAATGTGGAGATTTGCGGAAGGCTCTCAAGTTGGGGCAGGGCTTCGCGCACGCGGTGTTGCATTTCACGCGCGGCCTTTTCCGTGTAAGTAAGGGCCAGTATGTTTTCGGGTTGAGTCGCTCCGCCGGATGTTTCAATTCCGCCCGGTAATGCAGGCCCGAATCCCGGCAGCAGCGTTGAAGGGTCGCCAGCGCCTGCCGATCCAGTCAATAAGTGGACGATCCGCTGCGTAATGACGCGCGTCTTGCCGCTGCCCGGGCCGGCGATGATCAGCAGGGGGCCTTCACCTTGTTCGACCGCTTGCTGTTGTTCAGGATTCAACTTGAA
>JASHTO010000516.1 GCA_030040515.1 Terriglobia bacterium | reverse complement strand
AGGCCGCCGCGTCCTTCGGGCGATTCTCGTCGTCGGCGATGGTCATGTGATCGTGCGCAATCGTCGCCGCGAGCAGCAATCCTCTGACGCTTGTGGGATCGACCTTCAATACTGGCTGGACGAAGGTCTCCGCCTTATCAAGACTCACCTCGGCCTCGGCGAATTGGCCGAGGTTGGGCGAGGTGGGATCTCCTTGTGCGTGTGCGACCCGCACATAGGCCAGGGCAACATCGAGCGCCAGATCCTTGTCGCCATGAACGTCGCTGCCCAGCGAAGTGAGATATTGCAGCGAGTCCGTCACCATTTGCATCCGGACCTTCGTGGAACCCGGCAGACCGCGGATCCCTTCATCAAGCGCGATGAATTTGTTGGCCAGTTGGCGCACCTGCTCAAATCGCCGTTCGGCGATCTTACGTTCACGATTGGCCATCAGCAATCCGGCGGATAGACTTCCAATCACCAGCGCCAGGGCGGTGGCGGTCAAGGCCACGACGGTGCGATTGCGGCGCAGGAATTTGGCTGCGCGGTAGGTTATCGAGTCTGGCCGGGCGCTGATGGGCTCATGGGTAAGATAGCGGCGAATGTCATCCGCGAAGGCGGCCGCCGAGTTGTAGCGTTCCAGCGGGTTCTTTTTCAGCGCCCGGGTAGTGATCGTGTCCAGATCGCCGCGCAGCAGGCGGCGCAGCTTTTCGGGATTGCTTGAGCGGTTGGCGGCCGCCGTTTCTACAGTTTGGGCGTCGTCTCTGTCGGCGGCCACAGCGCGTGACGGGCTCTGGGTCTCGGTTTCTACGATCGCCTTAATCAAGTCGGCAGGCGAATGTGCGCTGGGGCCGGCGGGATGCTGCCCGGTCAAAAGAATGTAGAAGAGGACACCGGCCGCGTAAACGTCAGTGGCCACAGTGACCGGTCCGCCGGAAACCTGCTCCGGTGCTGCATACTGAGGAGTCAGGGCGGCTCCGCCTTCGCGTGTGAGCTGCGTTGCCCCTCCCTCCGCGCCTTCGTCCTCCAGCAGCTTGGCGATGCCAAAGTCCAACAGCTTCACCTGGCCATCGGTCCGAACGAAAACGTTGGAAGGCTTGATGTCGCGGTGAACGATCAGGTTGGAATGCGCGTGCGCAACGGCGGCGAGGACGTCCAGAAAAAGCCGCAGGCGCGCTTCCACCCCGAGACGTCGTTCGTCGCAGTGGGCAACGATGTCCTTCCCCTCGATATATTCGAGGATGAGATAAGGTTGTCCGCCCGGCGAAACGCCCGCGTCCAGGAGTTGGGCAATGTGGGGATGCGCGAGGCGCGCAAGGATGGTTCCCTCGCGCTTGAATCGCTCGCCCCCGGTGTGGCCGAGGAGCGGGACGCGAAGCACCTTGACCGCGGCGCGGCCTTTGAACCGGCCATCGCTGCGCTCCGCCAGCCAAACGCTGCCCATTCCGCCTTCGCCGATCAACGAGACCAGCGTGTATGCGCCCATCGACTTTCCGGCCATCGTCGCTTCCGTGGGCAAAAGCGAAGGAGGGCTCTTTTCGAGGAATTGCTCTTGCGACAGCACTTGATGTTCACGAAGGAGGCTTTCCAAATGGGTGGCTAAGGCGGGGTCTTTCGCGCGCAGGGACTCGAGCCAACTGGCGCGTTCTTCGTCTTCCATTCCCAGCGCCTCGTCCAAGTAGGGACTGATTTTTTGCCACCATTCCGGACTCTGAGTGGACATCATCGCCTCACAGAGATATCGGCGCACGGAGGGTTCGGTGGAGATAAATGCGCGCCTTGTCCCACTTTCGCTGAACTGTCCGTTCGGAAACGCCTCGCATCACGGCAATTTCCGCGAAGGAGAAGCCGCAGAAGAATTTCAGGTCCACAATTTCCGCAAGCGAAGTATCCATCTTGGCCAGCTCGTCCAGGGCATCGCTGATGGGCGTGAGTTCCCGCTCGTCGGCCAGTTCCTTTTCCGGCTTGGTCTCCAGCCGCGTAATCTCGAACTGGCTGCCCCGCTTCGTGGCGCACCGCCGCCGGGCATGATCAATAATCAGGCCGCGCATCACCCGCGCTGCGTATCCCATGAATCGTGCCCGGTCGGGAAACAGCGGGCCGCTGCGTGCCGCCATGTTTAGGTACGCCTCATGGAGAAGGGTTGTAACCCCAAGGCTCACGGGCGCCCCATGTCGCGCCAGTTCGCGCTTGGCCTGGCGATGCAGTTCGGCGTAAAGCGCCGTGAACAGCGCCTCCCCGGCACCCGCATCGCCACGTTCAACTGCTCCCATGAGCGACGAAATCGTCGCCTCTGCTTTTTCAGTCATGCGATTGCCAATGAAGATGAGAAATGGCCCAGTGAGCCTCGAAAATGGATTTAATCCACAGTTGTAGCGAGGTCCGGACAAGCTCCGGCCGTTTCAGTATATTGGGCGTTCAGAAGCTTACCTTAACGCGGCGATTGGAGAAAGGGGGATTTAAGGGTGTTCGGCCAATAAATTCTGGAAAGGGCGATGAGGGTTTTCGGGTTAATTGAGAAGCTACACCGACAGTCATAAATTCCGGGTGGAGTTCAACCACGTCTGCGCCAGATCAAGACATCACTCGCAAAGGTCCAGCGCCGTGTTTGATCGTTGGTGTGCGGAGCCCGAAAGCCGGAGGAAGGAGCATTCCGGGCTCCTTTTCGAGGGCTGCATCCGCCAGGGATTGAAGCAACTCTCGACGCTAACAGATAAGTTAAGTGTTTCGCCGACGGAGAACACTTCCTAGTATCAACAGCCCTGATCCAAAAAGGACCATCGATGCCGGTTCAGGTACGACAGGAAGTGAGGGCGCACTGACTGGAGCTGCTGGCAAGAAGACGACCGGGGGAGCCACTGAGGCGCCGGAGACGATCGGCGTGACGGGCGGAGATATTATTGCGGCTGTTGCCGTTTGCGCCGAGCTGCCGACGGATGAAACCGTATTTACGTTCAGACTTGCTACAGGCGAGGTGAATTGGACAGTCCCCAGCGAATCTGAAATCGCCGCCGCCGACGCGCTAAGCGCAGTGGCGACCGCGGCGCCGGCGGTTGAGCTTGAGGGAACACTTGACGGCGAGCAGCTTGCCGGATTACATGAACCCAAAGCAACGGCCATGGTCCCGCCGTCGCCCGCTGAGATCGCCAGCGTCGTTGAACCGGAACTGGTCAAACTGACGGGCGTTTGGGCTTGAACCGAAATGAGACAGACCCCCAGCATTAGCCAGACCGTAAGAAATACAATCGTCGACCGCTTCATGAACCTCCTTCGCGAGCCCCAATTTTCCCAAATGCAATTCTTCTGCACTTTGGAACAAAGTGGATAAAGCACCACACCCTAAACCTATGCAAGAAGCGTGCCAATCTACTTCTCGCCGCATTTAATTTCCCCTTTCGTTTCAGTGAGATACGATGTGAGTTGAATCTTGAAAGAAGAGGTTGGTTGTAACGATGCTGCAACATCGTAGCACTTTCGGTAGGAACGTTCCCGGAAGGTCCTATCGCGTGGCCTCCAAAGTCTCTCGAGCCTGCTTTGCGTCATCGCCCTGAAGTTTCAAATTGAGTGCCGCCTGAAGCTCCTGCCGCGCTTCCTGGCGATCGCCGGCGGCATAGAGGGCCAATCCCAAATGGTAACGGTAGGAGGGATCGTGCGGGGCCTTCTGAACGCAATCCTTAAACAGCGGTATGGCATTTGAAAACAATCCCTGATGGTAATAGATCATGGCCAGGGTATTGGAAATGGAATCGAGGTCCGGCATTAAGCGCTTCGCCCTCTCCGCCAGGCTCAAGGCCACGTCGAGATGGGTGTTTTGCTGGAGATAAACCCAGGCCAGATTCCCCATGGCGACGGCCGAGTTCGGATCAATGGCCAGTGCTTGCTGATAATATTTTTCCGCTTGGACCGAATCACCCTGCTGGAGGCAGAGATTTCCGATGAGGGTGTAAAGAGGTGCGAATTGCGGCTGGATTTTTGTCGCCGTCTCAAATTGCAAGACAGCATCCTGAAGATGGCCTTGTTGTTGCAGAAGCTGGCCAAGCCGCAAGTGTGCCTGAAGAGAATTCGCGTCAAGCTGAATCGCACGTTCGAATTCCCGCTGTGCTTCTTCAGAATGCTCTTGGCCAAGCAGGATTGATCCTAAGACGACATGCGCGCCGGGGTCGTTAGGATAGGCCGACAAATGCTGGCGCACCAGGTCGAGCGCCTTGCCCGGCATGCGATGCTCGACATAAAAATCCGCCAGGCGTCCCAGCGCATCGCTGTTCTGAGGGTCAAGCCGCAGGGCCTCGAGGAATTCCGCCTCCGCCGCGCTCGCCTGCCTTGCGCCGGCCGCAGCTTCCGCCAGGCCGAGATGGGCAGCGGCGTTTTCCGGAGCAAACTCCAACGCCGCGCGGAATGCTTCACCGGCTTTTTCATACTGGCGCGCGGCCAGATCAGCATCGCCCAGCGTCTGGCGTTCATCCCCGCCCGCGTTCGGCAGAGAAGCGGCCCTTTCGGCGTACTGCTGAGCGGTTTGCAAATCACCCGTGGCCAGATTCAATTGCGCCAAAGCCTGGAGAATGGCCGAAGAATTTGGAGCGGTCCCCAGCGCCAGCTCCAACTCGCCCCGGGCCTGGTCAAGATTGCCCTTTTTCCACTGAGCCATCCCCAGGAAATAGTGCACCTGGGAAGAACCGGGAGCTTCGGTGAGCAGTTTGCGAAGTCCGGCGAGGCTCTCGTCGAGTTTCCCCTCGGCCAGGAGCACCCGCGTTTGCTCGAGGCGGACGCCAAAGTCATCCGCGGACTGATGGAGCGCCTCCTGATTCAACTCCGCCGCCTCCGCAATCTGGTTGTTTGAGAGCAGGGCATCCACCAGATTATTTTTTGCCTCCAGATCTTGCGGCGCCAAGCGCAGAGCCTGACGATACTCCCCGATGGCCTGTGCCGGCTGCTTCCATTGCATGTAGAAATCGCCCAGCGCCATGAAATCCGCGGGTTGGTTATGGGTTCGCTGGCCGAGATTCTGAAGCACGCCCTCCGCCTCCGGCACTTGCCGCTGGCTGAAGAGCAGGTCTGCCATGCTGATGCCCAGCGACGTGGCATCGGGATTCTCCTGCGCACCTTCTTGCAGAATGCCGCGAGCCTGGTCCGGGGAGTTTTGCAGCCGATATAAATTTGCGAGGTTGACATACGCCTGCACGCAGTGCGGATCGTAATCAAGGGCCTGACGCAAGGACTGTTCCGCGTCGGAGTACTTGGCCATGGCAATCTGCGCGAGGGCCAGGTTCACGCGGGTCTCCGCATCCGCGGGTTCCAGGTCAATGGATTTCTGGAATGCCTCAGCCACCTTGCGATCATCTTTGTTTGCCAGTCTCGCCTCACCCAGCAGGTCGTAGGCTTTGGAATTCTCCGTGTCCTTTTCAAGAACGCGGGTGGCCTGTTCTTCCGCCTGGGGGAACAGGTGTTGATCGAGACAGAGCTTTCCGAATTCCAGGCGCAAATCCCAGCGGTTCGGAGCAATCCGCACGGCTTGCTGGAGCGCGGCGAGGGCATCGTTCCAGCGATGCAGGGCAAGATCCGCGGTGGCAAGCTCGGAGAGCGCTTCCCCAAACCGCGGATCGCGTTCCAGAGCTTTTTGGAACTCAATGGCGGCTTCCGGATACTGCCCGGCGCTCAGGTAAGCCTGTCCGCGCTGGAGGTAGCTCTCCTTGCTGCGAAGCGGATTGCCGGAACATGCCACCGACATGGCGCACGCCGCCAGAATCAACAGACGGAGCATCGACTCCTGCACCTTCATGTTTCCTGCCCTCCTTTGTAGCGGCGCTCTATGAGCGCCGTCGGCGGTCGATAGACCGCCGCTACCAAGGAGGGCTTGAAACATGAAGGTGCAGGATTCGATGCTCCGTGTGGTGATTCTGGCAGCGTGCGCAATGGCGGTGGCATGTTCCGGCAATCCGCTTCGCAGCAAGGAGAGCTACCTTCAGCGCGGACAGGCTTACATGGGCAACGGACAGTATCCGGAAGCCGCAATTGAGTTCCAAAAAGCCCTGGAACGCGATCCGCGGTTTGTCGAAGCTCTCTCCGAACTCGCCACCGCGGACCTTGCCCTTGGTCGCTCGAACGATGCCCTCGCCGCGCTCCAGCGAGCCGTGCGGCTTGCTCCGAAGCGCTGGGATTTGCGTCTGGAATTCGGGAAGCTGTGTCTCGACCGGAATCTGTTCCCCCAGGCGGAAGATCAGGCCACA
>JASHTO010000515.1 GCA_030040515.1 Terriglobia bacterium | reverse complement strand
TCATGGACATCCGGGAGGCGTCAGAGTATCTTGGGGTGTCAAGGGAGACATTATATAAGTACGTTTACGAAGAAAAGCTCCCCGCTTTCAAGCTTGGAAACCGTTGGAAATTCAAGAAGACCGTCCTGGACCGCTGGATGGAGAAGCAAAGCGCGCAGTTCGAACAGCGAGCGGCTCGTAGGTTGCGCGCTACTGCCCGGTAGGGAGCATCGCCCATGTTTGGTTTAGGAAAAACCAAAAGTCTGGTGGGGTTGGATATCGGTTCGAGTGCCGTTAAGGCAGTGGAATTGCGGATGAAGGGGAGCTCCTACGAGCTCGTCAACCTGGGGATTGAGTCCCTGGGTCAGGATACCGTGGTGGATGGGGCCATTATGGACGCCTTATCGGTATCCTCTGCCATTGAAAAGATTTTCAACGACCAGCACATAAAAACCAAGAATGTGGCCACGTCCGTTTCCGGCCATTCCGTGATTGTCAAGCGGGTCACGGTGGGGGCTAATTCCGAGGAGGAGCTTTACAGCGCCATCCCCTACGAGGCCCAGCAACATATTCCCTTTGACATGACGGACGTAAACCTAAGTTACCAGTCGCTGGGGCCAGCCCCTGCGGGCAACGGTACCGATGTGATGCTGGTGGCCGTCAAACGTGAAAAGATTCTGAATCACACCAACGTTCTGAGCCAGGCGGGCAAGACTCCGACGGTGGTCGACTACGACGGGTTCGCGGTGTACAACGCCTTTGAGGTGAATTACGAGGTGCCTCCTGAGGAAATGGCTGCGCTGCTCAACATCGGTGCCAGCATCATGAACATCGTGATTGCGCGCGGCGGCAACCCGCTGTTCACCCGCGACGTTTCGGTGGGCGGAAATCAGTATACCGACACGCTTCAGAAAGAACTCGACCTGAGTTTTGAAGATGCGGAGAAGTTAAAGCAGGGAATGGAGATTTCCAACGTGACGCAGGACCAGAAGCTCCCCCACCTGCGCTCGGTCACGGAAATCCTGATGTTGGAAATTCAGAAGACCTTCGATTTCTTCCGGCAGACCACCTCAACCGAAAATATTCAGCACATCTATATCGCCGGCGGGACGGCGAAGATCGAAGGTCTGATCGACCAGCTCAAGGCGGAGTTCAACATTCCCGTCGAGGCCATCAACCCGTTCCAGAGGCTGGTGGTGGATGGAAAGAGGTTTGATTTGGGTTACGTGGACGAAATCGCCCCCCGCATGAGCGTCGCGGTGGGGCTGGCTTTGAGGAGCTTTGACTAGCCATGATTAAGATCAATCTTCTGGGAGCCGCACCGCCTCCTTCCGCCAAAGGGCCCTCCCTGGGCGGACCGCCTGCGCCCATCATTACGCAGATTGTGTTGTTCGTCGGATCAATAATTATCTTCTTTGGCATCGTGGGCGTCCTTTACAAGGTTTGGAGCAGCCAGGGGGACGCTCTCGCGAAGCAGATGACGGTGGAAAAGACCAGGCACGCGGCCCTGGCCGCGGTGCAGGCCCAGAACATGCAATATCAACAGCATCTCAAGGACCTGGAAACCCGCATCAATACAATTCACGCTTTGCAGGCCAGCCGGATCGGCCCCGTCGAGTTGATGAGCTCACTGGCGTCGGTGGTGAACAAAACTAGCGACATCTATCTCTATACCATGGCTCCCTATGGTGGCCCCACGCACTACACCCTGAAAGGCCAGTCGGGCACGGTTGATTCCATGGCCAACTTTCTCGCCTCGTTGAAGGATTCCGGAGCGTTTGATGACGTACGGCTGGAACAGTTTTATGAGGATGACCAGCACGAACGCCTGACGTACAAATTCACGCTAAGTTACGACTTCGTATCGGCCGCCGCTGCCGCTGCGCAGGCGGCGGGAGCTGCATCACCGACTCCCGGAGGTCCGGGAAGTATGCCCGCCGGTCGGCCTGGAGGCATGACCAGCGTGCCGGGGCAGGTTCAACAGACCCTAAAACGGGGGATGTAGAAAAGTAGAAGAGGATAACAGTAATGGCCAAGAGCTTTAACGATCTTCCCGGTCCCGTCCAGGGACTCATTCTGGCAGTCGCCGCTGCGGTTCTGGCGGGCGTTACCTTTTATTACTTTGTCTGGCCCATGAAAGATAAGAACGACAGGTTGGCCAGCGATGTAGCGAAACTCAAGGCGGAGAATGACAGGAACGAAGCATTTAAACAGCAGCAAGTTGGCTATCTCAACCTGATCCACCAACTGGAAAGCCAATTGGAGACTCTTCGTTCCATTGTCCCTGACGAACAGGCCACGGACGAGTTCATGAAGACGGTTTTTGTCGACGGCACGGCCACCGGCACCGAAATTCGCACCTTCATTCCGGGTGCTCCCGTGACCAAGGAATATTACGTGGAAATGCCATTTTCCGTTCGCTTGGACGGAACCTATTACAACTTGTTGAACTTTTTCGACCGGCTGTCTCACGAACAGCGAATTATGAGCGTTTCAAACCTTTCTCTGGGCACTCCGGAGGGAGGGGGGATGGGTTCCTACACGGTGATGAAGAGCGAAACGGTTGGGGCGAATTGTGTGCTTACCACTTACTACAATAAGCCCTTGAACGCGGCACCGCCGCCACCACCAAACAGGAGAAGGTAGCAAGCAGGATGAGGACAATGGCTAAGCGAACAAATCAACGCATTCGGATCATGCCGGTAACGCGTCTTTTGTTGATGGCCGCCCTGGGTTTGGGATTGGCTGCCTCGCCGATTTGGGCTGGGCAGGCATCCTCGACAGGATTCACCGGGCAGGCGAAGAACAAGCAAGCCTCCAGTTCGAAAGGGGCGGCTTCCTCGGCGCAAAAGTCCGGCGCGAGCAAGGAAACGGAGTCCTCCACCAGTTCGTCCTCTTGGGCGGGGAAACGCGATCCATTCAAGCTTCCGGAACTGGAAACGGGAGGCGGCGGCAGCCACGGTGAGTCCGAGACGATTAACGGCGGCCCACTTCCTGCTGGTGAGCGTGGATTGGTCATTTCGCGATTGAGTCTTGAAGGCACGGTTCGGGAGATTCCCGAGAATAAGATGCTCGCGGTGGTGACCAACGAGACGAAAAGGGCCTATTTCCTGCACGAAAACCAATCGGTATACGATGGCGTGGTCAGCAAGATCACCATGGACTCAGTTACCTTCACGGAGAACGTCCTCGACGCGGAGGGCCATGTAACTACGCGCGAGGTTGTGAAGCGGCTGAATTCGGCTTCGGGAGAAGGAAGATGAGACGAAAAGCATTTGTTCTGCTGACGGTGGTAGGGTTGATGCTGGGGGTGATCGGGACCTCCGGAAGCTGCGCTTGGGCGGCATCGGAGGCGGCGACCTTGAAGTCGATCACGCTTTCCGCCAGCCCGAAGGGCACTGAACTGGTTCTGCGAGTGGACGGTGACTATTCCTATAAAGCCGTCCAGGCCGGTCCTGACGCCCTCTTCGTTGATCTTGCGGGCGCCAATGCCGGCGAAATCGCCCGCAGCCAACATTGGGCGAATTCGGTTTTTTCCGGTTA
>JASHTO010000514.1 GCA_030040515.1 Terriglobia bacterium | reverse complement strand
GGCCCTGGTTTTTGCCTGCTTCGCGCTGGAGACGTAAAAGATGTATGACTTCCTCCGACCTGGTGTGAGCGCTTGAAACGCCGTCCTAAGAACCAGGTTGTCATCCAGCCTGGACTGCAACTCCTCAGGAATTGCGTACTCTGAAGGTTTCTTGAGCTCTATCTTCTTGCCGGACTCTTCCAATACGATCGCTTCGTAGAGGTAGTCCCTCAGCGTCGACTGCAGGACCGTGATCTCTCTGAGCGAGGTGAACTTAGTCCATCGCGCGGCCTGCGTATGTTCTCCGATCCTTTCGAGGATGCGCTTGGGGTCCTTCAGCAGCGCGCCTTTGAAGAACGAGAATGCGCACGACTCCTTGAGAGGAATAACGATAGCCACGTTCTTCTTCAGGAAGGTGAAGCAGGGTTTGCCCCACTTGAGTTCTTCGGTCAAATCGCAGTCGAGCGCGATCTTGCGCAGCTTATCTGTTTCCTTCTGCCAATTCTTCGCGTAAGGAACTTTCATCGTTTCGACTTCTTCCGCCGGCGCTGAATACACTCAATTCTGCCAGTTGATTTAAGCCGGAATTTCCATTTTCGCCTCGGGTGGCGCTTGGCAGCATACATCGGATGGCCACTGAATGCGACCGTCAGGCGGGCTAGCGTCGCTCCGTCTCTCCGCTGCCTGCATAGGGCCAGTTTTTGCTCCCCCGAGGTGCTGCGAGCGCCGGAACTGTGCTTCCTTTGACTGACGTTTCCGACACCATTCCTTCTTCCCGCTCTCTCGCCACTGAAGTCGGCTCGGTCGGTGGCGGGGTTAGCGGCGGTTTAGAAAGTGACCCTGACGGCCACGCTGGTTCTGACGGGCTTATCTTTAACGGTGGGGGGATTGAATTTCCAGGAGCGCGCTGCATCGGCAACCTGCTTGCCAAGGCCTCCGGCATCTTTGATGACGGGGCCGGGAGTTACGCTCCCGTCCTCACCGATGTTGATCATGATCATCACGGTGCTGCCGGGCGCAGCTCCTGGGACAGCCGCCATTGAGGTATTGACTGCTTTAAGGCCTCCGTCCACGGCGGAATTCGGAAGAACCATGCCTTTCTGAACCCCGCGTGTCCAGGGCTCGCTCGGGTCCACCAGAACTGTAACGACCGGGTTCTTGCCAGTGGAAGAGGGTGCAGAGGTTGGAGGATGCGCAGGCGAAGAGGATGCGACCGGTTTAGGTTCGGGCTTAGGCTTGCTGTTTTCAGCGATGAGAGCCTGGACCTGCGTAACGCGGTCCTGAGCCTGCGATTTCATCGGCCCGGAACCATCGGCGATCGCTTTGAACTGAGCCAGTGCGCCCTTCAGGTCGCCGGAAGATTGCAGGTGGTCCGCAGCGTCGAATTGCTGTTTGGCGGCCTCGAGCTGTTGCTTTTGGGCGATGGCCGCGAGTTGATCCGTAATCTGTTGAATGTGATTTTCAGCGTCCGGAGCCAGGGGGCCGGGTTTTGCGGCAATGGCCTTGAATTGCGCGAGGGCGCCATTCAGGTCACCGGCGTTTTGCGCGCGCGTGGCAGCATCAAAATTGAGCTTGTCGGTGATTTGTTGAACGTGGTTCTCAGCGTCCTGGGAAAAGCCTCCGGACTTGGCGGCAATGGCCTTAAATTGCGCCAGGGCGCCGTTCAGGTCGCCATTCTTCTCCGTCTGGAGGGCGGCGTTGAACGCCTGCTGGGCGGCCTGGTCGTTAATCATTTGATTGAGTTTGGGAATCCGGTCCTGCGCCTGGCTCTGAAAGGGTCCCGGACTGGCGGCGATTTTCTGGAATTGCGCCAGCGCCCCCTGGAGGTCGCCGGAATTCTCCGCCTTGTCCGCGGCGTCGAACTCCGTCTTGTACTTGATGGTCTGGTTAATTTGATCAACCGCCGCCTGAGCCTTCGGCGCCAGGGTGGAATTGGGAACCTGCAAATTAAGGACAATCTGATAAAGGCCGCGAGCCGTGGAGTAGTCGTTCCTCTTCATGGCGTCCTCGGCCTGATGATAAGTCTGTTCTTCGATTTTGGAGATGTCGCCGCCGCGCTGCAATTGCATGTCGATGGGAATGGCGCTGACCGCCTGAAGTCGGAGAGGACCGTTCATCGCAGCCACTTTTTGATAGAGGGAGATGGCCTCATCCCAATGTTTTTGCTCCTCTGCGGCTCGGGCTTGGGAATAGAGATCTTTTTCCTGCTGCAGCTTGCTGCCAATCAGACTGATCTGCCGGATGGCCTCGTCTTTCAACACTCCATTCCTGGCAGCCAGCTCCTGCCATTTGCCCAGGGCAGCATCAAGATCGCCCGTATCTTGCAACGCCTGGGCTGCGGCTTCCAGGCGAGTTTCCTCAACGCTGGGTCCGCTCGGCGGTTTCTGACGCAAAAAGACATAGCCGCCCGCTGCCAGGATGACCGCCAGGATGATAACCGCCACCCAGGCCGCTGGCGACTTTCCGCCTGTTTCCTTCCTTGCCACGACCGGGGGCGGAGGAGCCGCCACACGGGGCGCGACGCGCGTGCCCTGGCCTTGGCGTTTCTGGCCCGGAGCGGCCGCGGGCGGAGTTCGCGCGGGAACCGGCGCGGAAGGTTGCACCGCCTTGGACTTCTTCGTGACGCTGGGTGATAGCGGTGATGCGCTCAAAACATTCGTAGTCTCTACAGGCCCGGCGGTCGCCGCGGAGGACGCGTCCAAGACCGTCTCTTCCGCCTCCTCGGAGTCGCCGGCGTCTCCCTTTTCACGCGCCTCGCGTTCCAGACGAATGCTCTCCATCAGTTCGGTCGCGGCACGGTTATCCTTGTCGAGTTCAAGGACGTGGCGGACGGCCTCTTCCGCCTCATCCAGGTCGCCCTGCCGCATGGCTTTCTGACCGGCCATCAGGGCTTCGCGAAGTTCGTTGGCGCGTTTCTGCTCGCGCGAGGCGCGGTCTTGAAGGCTTTTCGCCGCGTCATCGAGAGGATGGAGCTTTTGGGCCTCGGTGAGCGCCTGAAGGGCCGCCGCATGCTCGCCGCGGTCGAAGGCTTGCTGGGCTTCAGCGACAAATCGCTTGGCCTTGATCTCGGGCGGAAGTTTCTGGATGTCCGCATTGATTTCGCTCTGCAAGCGCTTCGCTTCCGAATGGGTGTGGTCGAAGAACAGGACGGCGCGCACTTTCTCCTGCGCGCCATTGAAATCCCCGGTGCCGCGCAGGGTTTCCGCCTCCCCCAGGAGGTTGCCGATAAAGTTCAACTGCATGCGGCGCGCCACGGGGAGCATTTCGCCGAGCATATCGTCAAGGGACTGATAGCGCTGGTCAGGGCTTTTCCGCAGCGCTTTGCTGATGATCGGGTCCAGTTCCGGTGGCGAGTCCGGGATGCAAGTGCTCAGAGGCTCCGGCTCACTGCTCAGGATTTTGGCGATGACGGCCATCATGGTAGAACCGTCGAAGGGTTTCTTGGAAGCGATCAACTCGTAGATGACGCACGCGACGGACCACAGGTCCGAGCGGCTGTCCACGCGTCCGTCGTTTACCTGCTCGGGTGAGGCGTAATGAACCGTGCCGAGGAACATTCCGGTTTTGGTCAGGGTGGTGGTGCTGAGGTGGACGATGCCGAAGTCGACGACCTTTACGATGCCTTCTTTCGTCACCAGAATATTGGCGGGCTTGACATCACGATGAACAAAGCCGTGTTTATGCGCGTGGCTGAGGCCCTCGCAAAACTGTTGCGCCAGCCTGAGCTTGGCGGCAATGGGAATATTGGAGCCGCGGTTGATGATGTTCCGCAGACTCTCCCCCTCAACGTATTCCATGACAATGTAAGGGCAGCCATCCGCTTCTCCCATGTCATGGATGGTGACGATGTTCGGGTGCTGAAGGGTTCCGGCAGCCTGGGCCTCGCGGTAGAAGCGCTTGAGGACTTCGGGTTCCGACACCAAGTCGGGCGTGATCGTTTTGATCGCTACCAGGCGGCCGATAAAGGGGTCGCGGGCCTTGTAGACGACCCCCATGCCGCCTTGACCCAGCTCTGAAACAATTTCGTATTTCCCGATTTTCTGGACAACCTTCTGGTCCATGGGTCAACGCCTGAAGAGCTGGCAAAATCCCATCCTGCACATTTGCCGCTCCCGCTGCCCGCAGTCTCGTTGCTGGGAGGGTGGCGCGCTCCCTGCAATGAGAAACCGGGTTAGCCGAGAGTCCGGAATTCCCGGGACAGGATTGATCGAGTTGGTGGTGTGCGCCCCGACTCCTGGCGATGGGGGATCTATACGGAACGACATAAGTGTTTGCATATTTGGCTGTAGCGGCGGTCTATGACCGCCGGCCGGCGCTCGCCCTGCGACCCAAAGCCGTCTTCTGGCGACGGGGCGTAGAGCGCCGCTACAATTGTATGTCGCTCTGTATAAGTTGTACCTACAATCAATAGACAATTCTTCGCGGTTCCCCTGGCCGTATTAACGCCGCATCTCCTTCATGATTCAGCCCGAGGAAGCCCCTATCCGCCCAATTGGTCGAATCGCGGTTTCAACAACTAGCCTGCACAGCCTCATTTTATCCAAAGATTCTCGAAATGCAAGATGGTTGCCCGGCAGGTTCTGACCGGCGGTGATCGGGCGGCGGCTTTTGCGACGACGTTCGGCAAAAACGCTTCGTGGGCAGACCAAGGAACCGAAAATTTCATGCGTTGGTTTTTGCATTGACTGCGGTAAGGAAATTTGGTAGATATATCCAGTCAACGGCGACAAGCCAGCTCATTTCAAGCAAGGAAGGAGTCCCTCATGCCTGAGAGCGTCCAGAAACGTCTTGCAAGGGTACGGTCTCCGCGCGTCCACGTGACTTACGACGTCGAGACGGGTGGTGCGATTGAAACGAAAGAACTCCCCTTTGTGATGGGAGTGTTGGGCGATTTTTCCGGCCAGCCTGTCGATCCGCTTCCCAAGCTGAAGGATCGAAGGTTTGTCGAAATCACGCTGGATAATTTTGACAGTGTTTTGGAAAGCATGAAACCCCACGTGGCATTTTCCGTGGAGAACAAGTTGAGCGAGGAGGAAGGCGCCGGCCAGTTGAAAGTCGATCTGAACTTCAAGAGCATGGAAGATTTCGAGCCCGAAAAGGTGGCGCGACAGGTGAAACCCCTGCGCGAACTGCTCGAACTTCGTACTCGCCTCAACGATCTGAAGGGCACGCTGCAGACCAACGACAAATTGGACGAAATCCTGCTGGAGTCCGTTTCCAATACCGAGAAGCTGGAAAAGCTGCGTGCGGAACTTGGCGGAAAGAAGGAA
>JASHTO010000513.1 GCA_030040515.1 Terriglobia bacterium | reverse complement strand
GGTGTTTACCCGCCACCACCATTTCCAGCGTGGGATAGATCTCTTCGCGCGTGATTTCCGTGAGGAAGCCAAGTCCACCCAGGTTCACCGGCAGAATGGGAACGGGTTTGCGATTGAGGGCGCGCGCGGTGGCCAGGAGTGTGCCATCACCACCCAGCACGACCAATAAATCCACCTCGCCCGGCATCTCGTTGCGGGTAAGGCAGTGCTCCCGCGTCTCCATGATGGCGCCGGTTTCCTTGTCGATAAACGCCTCGATGCTGCGCTCGCGGAACCAGGTGAGCAGACCCGGCACGATCTCACGCACCTCGGTCTTTTTAGGTTTCGAAATGATGCCAACGCGTTTAATCGGCATAGCTGTTTCTATCCTACAGTGGCTGGTGCTTCGAGGCCAGTTTTTGTTACGAACTGCCCCGAGGCTGAGCTATACAGAGCGACATAAATTGTAACGGCGCTCTACGACCCGTCGCCAGAAGACGGCTTTGGGTCGCAGGGCGAGCGCCGACCGGCGGTCATAGACCGCCGCTACAGCCAAATATGCAAACACTTATGTCGTTCCGTACAGAAAGGGACGTCCTGCGCTCCGGCGCCTATCTCCAAGCTGCGTGCAGAAAAAACTCTCGGTTTCCTTCTGCGCCCCGAAGCGGACTTTCAACCGAGGACACGTCGCTGAATCCAAGTTCCACCAGTCTCTCAGAAACCCGAACAACGGATGCTTGGTGCAAGGCAGGGTCACGGACAATTCCACCTTTACCAACCTGTCCTTTTCCCACTTCGAATTGGGGTTTGACCAATACCAGCAGATCGGCCGGCGAGGCGAGCAGCATGGGGACCACGGGAAGGATCAGGGCAACGGAGATGAAAGAGACATCAATGGTCGCCAAATCGGCAAGCGTCCCGATGCGATCGAAACTAAGAAAACGCGCGTTGGTGTTTTCCATGACCACGACTCGCGGGTCGCTCCGCAGCTTCCAATCGAGCTGATTCGTCCCTCCGTCCACAGCGAACACCTTGGCTGCACCGTGCTGGAGCAGGCAATCCGTAAACCCGCCGGTGGATGCGCCGATATCGAGGCAGATTTTTCCGCTGAGATTGATGCGAAAGTGGGCAAGCGCCCCCTCTAACTTCAGTCCACCACGGCTCACATACTTCGAAGGCGCTCCGAGCAGGCGCAGCGCTGACTGAGGTTCGACCAGCGCGCCGCATTTCTCTTCCTTTTGTTCGTCCACGAGGATTTTCCCGGCGAGGATCAGGCCCTTTGCCTTCTCGCGGGATTCCACCAGCCCCCGCTCTACGAGGAGCCGGTCGAGTCGAATTTTTTCTGAGCGAGGGGGGGACATTATCGATTTTAGATTGGCAATCGTATGGGGAATGATCAGACATGGGGTTCTGGGAAGCCACAATACAAAACCTAGCCCGTGCTTTTCATTCCGAAGGCAATTCCACCGACGGTTATTTGCAAAAGGTGGAGGATTTCGTCGTTCAGAGAATCCTTTCCTGCGGGCTTGCGCCGCCAGCGTTCCAGGAAGTGAGTTTGGAGAAAATTGAGGGGATCGACGTAAGGATTGCGCAGACGGATGGACTCCGCCAGAACATGTTGACCGGCCAGCAGCATGGAGGCGGCGGAGGTGTCCAGCACGCCTCGCACGCTGCGATGGTATTCTTCCTCAATGTACTTGAAGATCTTCTGCCCAAGGCGGCGGGGCCGCACTAGAGCCGCGTAGAGACTGGCGATGTAAAGGTCGGTCTTGGCAAGGGAATGTTCGGCATTGTTGATGAGGTTGAAGAAAAACGGCCATCCTTTATGCATGCTTCGCAAAAGGTCCCTGCCGTGGGGCGCGTGGTCGCGTTGGAATTTCTCAAGCGCGTGGCCCAGACCGAACCACGCGGGCAGAAGGTGGCGAGATTGCGTCCACGCGAACACCCAGGGGATGGCGCGCAAATCGCGGAGGTCGCCGGCCCCCCAGCGGCGCGCCGGGCGCGAGCCAAGACGGATGTGCTCGATTAAATCGATGGGCGTCGCCTGGCGGAAGTACTCCACAAACTCCGGAGTTTCATAAATAAGCTGTCGGTAAAAATCCCGGCTGCTTGCCGCGAGCTCCGTGGCATACCCCTCCCATTCCGGAACCTTGGCTGCTTCGACACGGTGGGAATGGAGCAAGTGCGCGTCTAGCACGGAAGTGACAAGCTGCTCGAGATTCCTTTCCGCGATATCGGGATTTGAATACTTGAGCGAAACAACCTCCCCTTGCTCGGTAATTCGCAGCCTGCCCCCCGGCGCCGCGGAAGGTTGAGCCTGAATGCTGCGGTGCGATTGCCCGCCGCCGCGGTCGATGGTGCCGCCTTTTCCGTGGAACAGTGAAAATCGGATGCCATACCTTTCCACCACCTGCGCCAGACGTTTCTGAGCATGGAAAAGTCCCCAATTCGCCGCCACGTAGCCGCCGTCTTTGACGGAATCGGAATATCCCAGCATGACTTCCTGGAAATTCTGGCGCGAGCGGAGGATTCGGCGATAGAGAGGGTCGGCGAAAAGCTCCTCCATGATTTGAGGGCCGGCTTCAAGGTCGTCGAGGGTTTCGAAGAGAGGAATAACGTCGAGATAAGAATGCACGTGGCGGTTCCTTACCTCCACAAGCCCCGTCTGGCGCGCGAGCAGCAGAACGTCCCAAACATCAGCGGCACGGGAGGTCATGCTCAGGACATAACGATGAGCAGCCGCCTCGCCATTGCGCGTCTGGATGGTGCAGAGCGCGCGAAATTCCTCCAGCACTCGCGCCGTGGGGGCGGAAAACGGTGGGTGGGCAGCCGGCTCAAAGAGCATTTGTTTGATCGAGGCGACGCGCGCCTTGCCGGCGTCATGGGGCATTCGCGCTCTGCGCAGAATTTCATCCACGGCGCCGCGAGTAGCTCTCGAGTGAGTGCGAAAGTCCAGGCTGGCGCCATGAAACCCAAAGACCTGTGAGACCACGTGAAGCCTGCCGGGCCCGATGCGCGCAATGCGCGCACTGGCGTAGACGGCTAGCCAGTCAGCGAGCTTGCGCAGTTCTTGCGTGAATTCCCCGGCCGCCGCATAACCACCCGGAGTGCGGTCCGCCGTGCGTTCGAGTCTCCAGATCATGATGCGAAGCTTGCGACGGAAAAGCTCGCTGGGCTGGTCGATGGCCGCAAACGCCCGCGTGGGAGGAAATCTCCGCATATCGCGGGCAATTTCGCGGTGCATGACCGCCTCCATGCTGGCGTTGCGGCAGGGGAACGACACCCATCCCAGCATCCGGGAGCATGCGGCCTGGTAGTAATGAAGAATGCTCAGGCGCAACTGCTCGGCGGCATCCAGGCTTGTTTCCGGCGTTACGAAGGGGTTGCCGTCACGGTCCGTCCCCACCCACGAACCAAAACTGAGGAAAGGGGCAGGCGCCGGAAGCCCCGAATATCGACGACCCATCTCGGTGCAGAATTTCTCCCAGAAGCTCCCTGCCAGGTCGTATATGGTGCGTTCCAGGAAAAAGCGTGCGTTCTCGCTTTCCATAGCCGGCGTCACCACCCCCTCACGCACTTCATCGGTGAGCCAGAGGGCTTCAATCCAGGAGTCAACGTCGGAGGCGTCCACGCCGCTAAGATCACCGCAAGCGGCCTCAAGAGTTTTGCCGAGTCGCAGGATATGATTCAGCACGCTGCGGCGCTTGGCCTCGGTGGGGTGAGCCGTCAGAACCGGCTCAATGTGCATGGATTCGATCAGCTTTTTGACGGCCGTGGGGGGAACATCCTGCCGCCGCAATTCGCTGAAGGTATGGCGCAGCGACATGGGAGCGCCTGTGCCTTGCTGGTCATGTGCGCGCAGGCGGCGTACCCGTTCGCGTTCTTCGCAAAGATTAACGAGGTGAAAAAAGAGGCTAAAGGCGTGCGCTACGGCCGCTGCTTCTCCCGGTGACAGGCGTTGAATCGCTCGTTCCTTGGCGTCGAGCAGCCGTGGATTGGGGCTTTGGCGAATTTGTTTGGCGACTTTGCGCAAGACTTCAATGGCTGAAAAAACTTCCTGTCCAGACTGTTCGCGCACCATCGCGCCGAGACGCGTGGTAAGGAATCGGACTTCCTGTCGCAATTGCTCGTTCATGATCGTTCCGCGAGGTCCTTCTTCAGGTTCGAAGTTTTTTCCCGTGCGTGAGATGCCACGGCCTTGCGCCAAGGATGGCGTGGGAAAAGCTATTTTTCGAGCAGAGCTCGCTGTAATTCCCGGCGAAGCGAATTCAGCTCCGCCTCGACGTGAATTCGCTGGCCACCCTCCTTGCCCGCGGTGCGATGACGCATGATGTAGTCTGTGTCCTTGAGTTGGTGCCCCGTGAGGACGCAAACGACATCCGAATTCCTTTCAATCTTCCCGGCCTGAACGAGTTTGTACACGCCTGCCAGTGTAGCGGCGGAGGCCGGTTCGCACGCGATACCGTCCTGCGAGAGGACACACTTTGCCTGAGCAATTTCCTCATCAGTCACCGACTCGCAGAATCCGCCCACCCAGTCGAGCGCTCGCCGCGCCTTTTTCCAGTTGGCGGGATGGCCAATCCGAATGGCCGAGGCCTCCGTGTGGGGGGCATCGACCGCAAGCAAATCCGTTGCACCTGTACGCAAGGTTTCGTAGAAAGGGCTGGCCCCCGCCGCCTGAACGATCACCAAGCGGGGAATCTTCTCGATGAACCCCAAATCCTTTAGTTCGCGCAAGCCCTTGCCGATGGCCGAGGAATTTCCCAGATTGCCGCCGGGAACTACGATGTAATCCGGCGAGAGCCAGCCGCGCTGCTCAAGCATTTCCACAACGATGGTCTTCTGGCCTTCGATGCGGAAGGGGTTAATCGAATTTACGAGGTAAAGTCCCAGCTCCGGGGCGACTTGGAGCAGCAGGCGGAAGGCCGCGTCAAAATTGTCACCCACTTCCACCACCAGCGCACCAAAGTCCAGCGCCTGGGCCAGCTTGGCGGCGGAAATTTGATTGAAGGGGACGAAGAGCAACGCCTTCATTCCGGCGCGCGTAGCGTAAGCGGCCATGGAAGACGAGGTGTTGCCAGTGGAGGCACACGCTACCCAGCAGACACCTCGCGAAAGCGCCCGGGTTATACAGGCCGTCATCCCCAAATCCTTGAAGGATCCGGTAAGATTCGCGCCCTGGTGTTTGATCGTCAGTTGGACGGCGCCGGCCCACGATCCTGCGCGAGGAGCCTCCACCAATGGAGTGAAGCCTTCGGACAGCGTGACGATCTTCGCACCGGGATCCACAAAGGGCACCAGTTCGCGAAACCGCCAGACTCCGCTGCGGTCGATCGGGTCGTCGCTCAGCCGACGCTGCCGCCACGTTTGGCGAAGCTGCTTGGGATTGATGGGATCAAAATCATATTTTACATCCAGCAATCCGCCGCAGAAGGCGCAGGCATGGGGGTCTTCGTTGGCATCCTGCCGGCGCCCGCAGGATTCCTCGATGCACTGGAGGTAGGCGGAAGACATGGGTATTGTGAAGCTTGGGTCAGGAGTAAGCGAGGTTTAAACCTTTCCTTCGGCCGCTTCCTGACATTTGGCTCCTGACTCCTTAAGTTTGAACTCTTCGTGAATGGCCTGGACAGCTTCTTTTACGTCTGCCGCTCTCACCGCGAACGAAATGCTCAATTCGGAGGATCCTTGCGCGATGGCGATGATGTTGATTCCGCGCTTCCCCAACGCGCCGAATGCGCGGCCGGAAATTCCGGGCGTCCCCTTCATGTTTTCGCTGATGGCCACCACGATGGCAACCTGCGGCATGATCTCGATGGTCACCCGGTCGTCGTGCAACATTTCCAGCTCAAAGGTCTTCTCCAGCCGGGCCATCACGCGGGGCAAATCCGCATCATGCACCGCAAAACAGAGCACGTTGTCGGCGGAGGACTGGGTGACCATCAAAGTTGAAACGTCGTCCAGGCTGAGCGAATCGAATGCCTTCGCCGCGAGTTGCGGGAAACTGAGCGATTCCTTGCCGGTAATGGTAATAAGGTCAGCCTTGCTGACGGAGGTGATTGCCTTCACGCCTTTCTGGCTGTTCGTGGCGGAAGGAACAATGCAAGTGCCCGGGCAGGAAGGGTTGAAACTGTTTTTGATCCAAACCGGAATCCCCTTTTTCATGACCGGTTGAATGGTTTTAGGGTGAAGCACCTTGGCACCAAAGAAAGAAAGCTCGATGGCCTCTCGATAGGAAATTTCCGGGAGAATACGCGCTTCCGGAACTAGTCGAGGGTCGGTGGTCATGACGCCGTCAACGTCCGTCCAGATCCAAACCTCATCGGCGTCCAGCGCGGCGCCCACAATCGTGCCGCTGTAATCGGACCCGCCCCGCCCGAGCGTGGTGCAGGCGCCGGAGCGGGTGGCGCCGCGGAAACCTGTAATGACCGGAATAACCCCGCGCCGCCGCAATCCGGCCAGGCGCTGGCGCGCTTTGGCGTTGGTTTCGTCAAAGATAGGGGCGGCGTTGCCAAAATGATCGTCCGTGACGATCACCTCCGTGGCGTCAACCGCTTCCGCGGGAGTCCCGCGTGAGCGCAGGATGGCTGCAATCAGGTTTGCGGACATGACCTCACCCAGGCTGGAGAGGGTGTCCATGGCGCGCGGCGTTACCTCACGGACCAATGAGAATCCCGAGCAGAGGTTTTCAAAGTCCGTCACCGCATCGGCGAGCCGAGGCAGGACGGTGGCCTGCTCAGCGGCCTTCAGCAATTGATCGGCGACCTCGCGGTGCCGGTGGGCGAGCTCGCGGCGCACATTCTTCCAGTTTTCGCGATCACCTTGGCTTGCCTCATTGGCGGCGCGGATCAGCATGTCCGTCACGCCGCTCATAGCGGAAACCACCACCACGACTTCCGCCCGCTGAGCATGGTCAGCAACGATTTCAGCAACACTCTTCATGCGGTCGGCGCTGCCGACGGAAGTCCCGCCGAATTTCATGACAATTACGGGTTTCTTGCCTTTGTTGGGGACAGGATTTTCTCTTACCATCAATTCCATTCCTACGGGCAAAACTTTGCCCCGCGGGACTTCGCAAAGCCATCTTTCGAAGCCCCGCTAGCGGTTTGCGCCGGTATTCGTCGTGGAAGAAGCGCTGGCAATGGTGGATTTTGTTGACTCGCGCACCACATCGATAAAAACCTTGGCGGGAAGCGAAAGGTAGCGGTCCCGGCGGA